>NVSI01000048.1 GCA_002401195.1 Alphaproteobacteria bacterium | reverse complement strand
AAATATTCAAAAGTTGAGGATGTTAATCATGTGTCAGAGATCGAGCATCCGATTATCCGAACATGCTTGGAACGTTTCAATATTAAAGGCGGCATTGAAATTGCATCTTTGGCGGATATTCCTGCCGGAACAGGTTTGGGGTCATCTAGTACATTTACGGTGGGGCTCCTTCATGCGTTGTATGCTTATGAAGGACGTCAGGTGAGCCATGAACAATTAGCACAGGAAGCCTGCGAGATTGAAATTGATATTTTGAAAAAACCAATTGGGAAACAAGATCAATACGCCGCGGCCTATGGTGGTGTGCGGACATATACATTCAACGCGGATGAAAGCGTTTCAGTTCAACCTGTAATGCTTTCTCAGGAGTCGCGCAGTTTGATGGAGGATAACCTTGCTCTTTATTATCTTGACCAAACGCGGAATGCGGACACTGTGTTGAAGGATCAAAATAGTGATGATAATAGAGAAAAAAAGGCAGATACTTTACGCAAGATGGTCGATCAAGTTGGTGCGTTAAAACAAGAGTTGGAGAGTGGAAATGTCGGCGCACTGGGGAGGGCTCTTGATGCCGGGTGGCAGATGAAAAAGACGCTTTCGTCCAAAATTGGAGACAAACCAATGGATGATCTCTATAAGAAAGCCATGAATACAGGCGCCACGGGTGGTAAAATTTTAGGGGCTGGCGGTGGTGGTTTCATGTTGTTTTATGCAGGAAATCAGACTGAATTATCAAAGAGTTTAGAGCGGAAATCTGTGCCTTTTAAAGTTGACAACGAAGGGTCAAAGGTTATCTTCTATGAGCAACAATAAAGGAATGATTTATGCTTAAGAAATGGTCCGAAGAGTTATCATCATCGGTAAGTGATACACGTGTTCGTATGGATGGTGAAACCACAACATCGGATGCGGCCGCAGATACGCTTGTTGAGATTTTAGATGGCGCGCTTGAAAATGACAAAGCGGTGTGGATCATTGGAAACGGCGGAAGCGTGAGCATCATGGCTCACCTGGCTGTTGATTTCATGAATAAATTGGGCTTGCGCTGTCAGGCATTGACGGACACTTCACTTTTGACGTGCATGGCCAATGATTTTGGCTATGAGAATGTTTATGCGCGCCCGCTTTCTATTATGGGACGAAAGGGCGATATTTTGATTGCAATTTCAAGCAGTGGGAATTCAGAAAATATTGTGCGTGCTGTGGCTGAGTGTGCGGACCTTGGAATGAAGACGGTAACGCTTTCTGGTTTTAAAGAAGATAACCGCTTGTTCAGCTCAGAACGCGGACTTAATTTCTATGTGCCGTCCACTAACTATGGAACGGTAGAGGTTGGGCATATGGCGATCCTTCACACGATTGCGGATCACATGGAAATTGTGAAAAATCAAAAACTGGCTCAAAATAAAGCTAGTGCTGTTTAATTCCTTCCAATTTATTTTTTTATTCTTGCCCTTATGCATTCTGGGCTTTGTATTCATTAAACGTGCAGGCGGTCTTTCATGGGCCTTAAGCTGGCTTTTTGTATGTTCACTTATGTTTTACGGCTGGCACGCCCCTCAATATATTTTTCTAATTTTATCGTCAGTTACACTTAATTTTTTGATATCAACGCGCTTAATGTTGAAAGATGCGCTGAATAAAAAAATGTGGTTATGGTTCGGTGTATGTTTAAACCTTGCCTTGCTGGGCTATTATAAATATGCGAATTTTTTTGTTGGAAACATGAATGATGTTTTTGGATCGAACCATATTGTGCCGAACATTCTTCTTCCTATTGGAATATCATTTTTTACATTCCAGCAAATCGCGTATTTGGTTGATCTATCTAAACAATCTCAAAAATTACCGAGCTATCGAGATTATGCGCTTTTTGTAACGTTTTTCCCTCAACTTATCGCGGGCCCCATCGTTCACTACCGTGAAATGATTCCACAATTCAACAAGATTAATGTGAATTACAGCAACCTTTATCTCGGGCTTAGCATTTTCTTTATAGGGCTTTTTAAAAAGGCAGTTATTGCGGATAATTTGGCGCTTTACGCGAATCCTGTTTTTGAGGGCGCGGATAGAGGCGAGATGATGTCGTTTATACCGGCGTGGAGCGCGGCTCTTGCCTATACGTTTCAGATCTATTTCGATTTTTCAGGCTATTCAGATATGGCGATAGGGTTGGCGCGTATGTTTGGAATTAAAATGCCGGAAAATTTTCGATCTCCGTATCGTTCCTTATCCATTATTGACTTTTGGCGACGCTGGCATATTACCCTTTCACGTTTTTTAAAAGATTATCTTTATATTCCTTTGGGTGGAAACAGGACGTCGAAACCGCGACGTTATTTAAATTTAATGATTGTTATGCTTCTTGGCGGTTTGTGGCATGGTGCGGGGTGGTCCTTTATTGTGTGGGGTGCTTTACATGGCGTTTATTTAATTGTGAACCATACATATCGTCATATGGGACAATGTATGCCTATTAAAATTCCAGATGTTTTATCGTGGTTCGTGACATTTGTTTCATGTGTTGTGGCGTGGGTGTATTTCCGGGCAACAAACTTCGAAGCGGCCAATAATATTGTGAAATCTATGTTTGATTTTAAAAATATAGAGCTCTCTCATTCTGTTTATGATCGCGTTGTTCCAATTGTTGGCGGTGATTATGGTTTGTTTTCTCGTTCCGATATCAGTCATTTTCCAAGCTTTGAGATGTTGGGCATGATTGCCTTTGCGGCGTTTGTGTGTTTATTTTGGACTAACACTCAAGGGTTTTTTAGGAATAATGATATTGTGCTAAGATCAGAAGAAAATAACGAAACACCCAAAAGAGGCGTCCGTGTTGTGTGGAATGATAAGAGCTTTTTTTGGCTTTTATCGACGGCTTTCATCGCGGCAATCGCGATCTTATCCAGTAATTCCAAAGTTCAATTTATTTATTTTCAGTTTTAATTTATGCGTAAATTTTTATGTTTCATAAGTGTCGTTTTTATTTTGTTATTGCTGGCTGTTGGCTTTAACTATACCCGCGATCCGTTGCGTTTTTTTCACTCTGCAAATGATGTTTTTAAAAGTCATGCGCATGACCGCTATAGCGTGGTCGGTAAATTACGGTCGTCCTATTATTCAAACCTTGTTATTGGCAGCTCACATTCTTTGCATTTCACTGATGAAATTTTGGGGTTGGTTTCACAAGGGAAATGGTTAAATGCAGCGGTCGCAGGATCAACAGCATATGAACAATATCTATCATTTTCTTTGGCGAAAAAACGAAAAGAAATAAAAACAGTGATTTGGGAAATTCGCCTTGATGCATATATTGGTGATACAAAACGTACACGTTTAGGAAGCGCGTTCCCGATTTCTTTTTACCAAGATACATTGCAAGGTGATGCGGAATATTTATTATCTCTTGATACTTTTTTAGATTCTTTGTTTAAAATGAAACGTCCAATGCAGGCGAAAAATAAACATGCGTATGGAAAGGATGTAGTTGCCAATGCGTTGAAAAAATATTGCGATCATCCACCAGAAAACGGGCATCGCTTTGGGATACAAGACGACGAATATTCTTTGTCTGGAAATATTGAGACAACAATAGAAAAGGCGGTGGCAGGTGCGCCTGATACTCTCTTTAAAATATTTTTCCCGCCATACAGTATTCTTAATCATGCCTATTTAAAACAACATGATGTCGACGAATATCAAGAGTATTTGAAATTCCGTAACCTTGTGGTTGGCCGCTTGTCTTTGTATCCGAATGTTCACATTTATGATTTCCAAACGAACGAAAAGATCATCACGGATATGGAGCATTATCGCGACCTTCGTCATTATGATGTGAATGTTTACAAAGAGATATCTAAAAAAATATCATTGCCGCCACAGGGCGTTTTTATAAATGAGAGTGATTTCATCAAGAAAATTGACAGGATGATAGAACAATTTGACTACACGAATTATAARAACTGCCTTATATCCTGAAGGATGTTTTTTGCGCGTTTTTCCCATGTATAATGGTCGCAAAATTTTTGAAAAGCATTTCCTGATAATTTTTTCGTAAGGTCTGGATCTGACAGCAGCATGTCAATCGAGTCCGCCCATTTTTTTGTGGCATTAGCAGGGCACATGAGGCAATCATGACCGTGGGTTACAATGTCTTGTAGCGCGGGAAGCTCGCTGCAAATAAAAGGTGTTTTGCTCCCCATATATTCAAATATTTTCAATGGAGACATCCAACGCGTCGTGTCGTCCCCCGATGATGTGCGAACCGAGGATTGATAAGGAGCGATTAAAATATCTGCATGGTGGCGGAAGGCCTCGGTGTGTTTGAAGGGAACGGCGCCATGAAACTTCATGTTGGGTGGCGTGCTTTGTGTGTCGATATCGTTAATTTTTCCAATAATGTGAAAATTATAGGCGGGTCTCATCTGTGCAATTTGAGTGATGACATCGATCCCTCGGCCTTTATAGAGGCTTCCTATATACGCAATATTTGGTGCGTTATTATCGCTTTTGTAAGGTATTTTTATATGTGAGTGATCTGTGATATCCGCGCCATCGTGGTGAATAAATATTTTTTCAGGCGATATTGAAAATATATCGACGATCATGTCTTTGAGCGGCGAAGATATAACGACGATTCCTAGAAAAAATTTTGATTTAACTATTTGTTTTAAAAATATCCTTTCATAAATATTAGGTTTTGAATGAATTTCCAAAACGGATTTTATGCCCATCAAGCATGCGAAAAAAGCCCCTGAAATTAAGCGTGAATAGGCAATGTCAGATGATATTGCTTTTGCTTTTCGCGCAGATTTATACCCTAAAGTTAAAGTTTTAATTTTGGAGATATTGAAGGTCGATATGATGTTGATATCGAATTTTGTAGTGACGTCGTAAAATTGAAAGGCTTCATTTTTATCGAGCGGTTTTTGGCATTGCGCAAAAAGCGTCGTTTCTGCGTTGTTTTTGGTGAATGCTTGGCACATTTTCATGACATGAACGGCATTGGCCTTTCCAGAGAAGAGCGTTGACGGTGATAAATAGGCGATTTTAAGGGGCATGTTCAGGCCATTGTTATTCTGTGTGGGGTTAATATTAACCATGAGATGAATTTAAAGCCATAGGAATAAAGCCTATATTATAATGTTTGTTATTTTACGCACTTTATTTTCACTGAAAATGGGATTTTGAGATGCCGGATATTTACGCTGAAACGGGTGTTGGCGTTGCGTGTAAGCGTGACGACGGCAAGTGGGATATCATCAGCTAAACACTAGATTTTTTCTCTGAAACCATTATGATCCTCTCAAATAAGTAATTTTGAGAGGGTTTTTATTGTTATGGGTACTGAGAATTTGATGAAAGGTAAGCGCGGCTTGATCATGGGGGTCGCGAACGAGCGGTCTATTTCATGGGGAATTGCAAAGGCATGTGCCGAGGCGGGCGCTGAATTGGCCTTTACTTATCAAGGGGATGCTTTGAAAAAACGCGTTGTTCCTTTGGCCGCAAGCGTTGGGTCAACATTGGTGATGCCATGCGATGTCACGGATGAGGCCTCAATCGATGCAACATTTGAAACAATTAAAGACGAGTGGGGCTCCATCGATTTTGTTGTTCATGGAATCGCATTTTCAGATAAAAATGAATTGGACGGGTTGTATTTGAACACAACACGCGACAATTTCCTTAAAACTATGGATATTTCTGTGTATTCATTCACATCTGTGGCGCAACGCGCGGTGCCGTTGATGAATGAAGGCGGTTCTCTTCTTACTCTGACATATTACGGCGCGGAACAAGTCATGCCCCATTACAATGTGATGGGTGTTGCCAAGGCCGCTTTGGAGGCGTCCGTTCGCTATTTGGCGGCTGACCTTGGTAAAGATGACATTCGTGTGAATGCAATTTCCGCAGGGCCGATCAAAACGTTGGCCGCAAGCGGTATCGGCGATTTCCGCTTTATTTTGAAATGGAATGAATTAAATGCACCCTTGAAACGGAATGTGACCACACAAGATGTCGGAAATTCAGGGCTCTATCTTTTGTCAGACCTTGGTTCGGGTGTGACTGGTGAAGTCCTCCACGTTGATAGCGGTTACCACACGGTTGGTATGATTGCGGTTGATAACGTGGCCAAGACCGCGGAATTATTGGCATCGATGGCCCCGAAAAAATCAAACGACGAAGCGGCGTAATTGATGCCGCTTTTGCTTGCGTCAACATTTCAAAAATTCGAAAATCTCCATGAGTTTGAAGATGATCTGAATACATGGACTGTTGCGTGTGTGACAACGGCGGCTTTGGCTCAGATTGATGATTGCCCTGACCGCCCAAATTGGGTGCTCGGCGAAATAGACGCAGTGCGACAGCATGCGAAAAAATTCTTTGAGTATGATTTGCGTGGAAAAAATCTTAACGATTTTCAAAATGATCTCTCGGATTGCGATTTAWTTTATTTTATTGGTGKMANMKMCATNNTGYTTGTTARANNCTATYRMTCWATMWRGAKTTMRWKANTTWTCYRAGGCTCATCTTGATCAAGGTCGATCAATTTGGGGCGGAAGTGCCGGGGCGATCGTTAATGGCCCTGATATTGATTTTATTCGATTGATGGATGAACCTGAAAAGGCAAATTTAACATCGACAAAAGGGATGTCTTTTACGATTTTGTATATTATGCCTCACTGGAAAGGAGCGCATCATCAGGAAGCTTTGGAGTGTTTGAAAGAAAACGCGCACGTTGATATCCTTTGCTTAACTGATAAACAGGCCGTGTACTTGGATGGCAATAAAATGGAAATTTTATAAATATGACTTGGTTTAAACCATACACACTTCAGGATTTAGAAGGGTTTCGCAACGCCAATATGGGCGTGCATGTTGGGATAGAATTTACCGATATCGGCGATGAATCATTATCCGCATCGATGCCTGTGGATCATCGCACGGTGCAACCTTTTGGTCGCCTTCATGGTGGGGCAAGCTGCGTTTTATCGGAAACGTTGGGATCAGTTGCCGCGTGGATGTGCATTGACCCTGACAAACAGGCCGGGGTTGGTTTGGAAATTAACGCCAACCATATCCGCACCGCATGGGATGGCGGAGTGGTCATTGGAAAATGCACACCGATGCATATTGGTCGCACGACGCATGTGTGGCAAACTGAAATCACGGATGCGGAGACGGGGAAACGCGTTTGTATTTCTCGTTTAACCGTTGCGATTATCGATAAACCAAAGGCATAGAAACCATGAAGAAATTTTTTAAATATATTGGGAAGGCGATCTTAGGTTTTTCGACTGTTATTGGATTTCTTGTTTTGTGTTTAATTATTGTTGGGGTTTCATCATTTCAGGATGCGTTTGATGAAATGGATGATATTGCGCCACTGCCATCCGAAATGACACTCATGTATGACATGCAAGGCGCGTTGCCTGAAATGAATTCGACTTCTTATTTTGATCATGTTTTTGGATCGGGGGAGGCCAGCCTTTATAATTTTTTGCGTGTTTTGGCTGTTGCAAAAGACGACACCCATGTAGAGGCATTCACCGTTTTTATATCCGATGGTGATTATAGCCTGACGCAATTACAAGCGATGAGAAACGCGGTTTTAGACTTTCGAACATCGGGAAAACTAGCGACGATTTATACGTCTTCTTTTGGTGACTTTTCCAATGGAATGGCGGAATATTGGTTCGCATCGGCCTTTGACACGATCATTGTTCAACCGATTGGAAATGTATCTTTGAATGGTATTTATATCGAACAACCTTATGCGAAAGAGGCCTTGGATAAAATTGGAGTTGAACCTCAGATCCTTCAGCGGAAATCATACAAAACAGCGCCAGAAACGTATTTGAGAAGCGGCATGAGCGAAGAAAGCAAAGAAACATTGGTTGCCATTGCCGAAGGCTTTATGGAAGTGATGGTCAAAGACATCGCGACCGCGCGTGGTTTGGAAATTGTTGATGTGGCCCGTGCCATCCATGAATCTCCAATGAGTGTGGAGCAAGCATTGGACGCGAAATTAATCGATAGCGTTCTTCATTTCGATGAAGTCGAAAATGGATTTATTCATTTCCCAGAGGTGAGCGTTGCACGTTATGCGCAACATCTTCCATCGGATAATGGGGACTCGGAAATCGCGTATGTTCCTGTGAATGGAATGATCTTGAGTGAAGAACCTGCAATTAAATCGGCCTTTCCGATGGCCTTTGTGTTGCCAGATGATATTGCCAAGGCGAATGATATCGCGGAAACAATTATTGATGCCGCGAATGACGATGATATCAAGGTTATTTTATTGTCGATCAATAGTCCCGGAGGATCGCCAACCGCATCCGAAACTATTCGCCGCGCGGTCGTTTATGCGCGTGAAAACGATAAATATGTGATTGCGGCGATGGGGGATGTGGCCGCCAGCGGTGGATATTGGATTGCAACACATGCCAACCAAATTATCGCATCAGATTTAACGATCACGGGGTCGATCGGTGTCTATGGTGGAAAAATGAATATCGAAGGTTTATGGGATAAAATCGGTATTAACTGGGACGCGGTTAAGATTGGAAATAATGCAGGCCTATGGTCGATGAATGCACCATATTCGAATGCTGAACGTGCGCGTATTTCCGCGATGATGGATAATATTTATGCGCAGTTCACATCTCGTGTCAGCGATGGGCGAAATCTTTCGGTTGAACAGGTTGAAAAAATTGCCCAAGGGCGCGCATGGATGGGGCGCGCGGCACAAGAAAAAGGCCTTGTTGATTTGAACGGAGCCTTTGATTTTGCGTTAAAACGCGCCGCATCAGAGGCAGGCGGTCTTGATTGGACACGCGCATCTTTTTTGAATTTTGAAGGCCCGCGCGATCCGTTGGATGAAATAATGGAAATGATCGGTATTAAAATCACAGGCGGCGGCGTTAAAATCCCGACGGCTTTATTACCCGCAATTATTCCTCAGGCGGTTGTGACGGCACCTGTTTTAGAGATGCAATTTTAAAACTTTTTGAACGATGGCCTTCGCGTCTAATCCGGCCTGTTCATATTGTTTTTCAGGGGCGTCATGATCTTGGAAAATATCAGGCAGATGCATTGTGCGAATTTTTAAATCGCCATCCAATAACGCATCGCGTGATAGGAATTCCAAAACRAATGATCCGAAACCGCCGACGGATCCTTCCTCAATTGTGATGAGGGTTTTATGGTTTTGCGCAAGGTCGCGGATGAGGTTTTCGTCCAAAGGTTTTGCAAATCGCGCATCAGCGACAGTAAGATTAATATTTTTTTCTTTTAAAATATCGGCGGCCTCCAAACATTCATGCAGGCGCCCTCCATATGATAAAATCGCGATGTCAGCGCCTTTGCGGACAATGCGTCCTTTTCCGATTTCAAGGGCAGGGGCGTCCGCGTTAATGGCGCTTCCAAACCCGTTTCCGCGCGGAAAACGAAATGCACATGGACCATCATCGTAATTTACGGCCGTTGTGACCATACGTGATAATTCACATTCATCGGACGCGGCCATCAACATCATATTGGGAAGGCAACCAAGGTAGGCCGTATCAAATGATCCTGCGTGGGTTGCCCCGTCCGCGCCAACAAATCCTGCGCGATCCAAAACAAACCGAACAGGCAGGTTTTGAATGCACACATCGTGGATGACTTGGTCGTATCCACGTTGAAGGAATGTTGAATAAATCGCGGCAAAGGGCTTCATCCCTTCGGAGGCCAAGCCCGCAGCAAAGGTCACAGCATGTTGTTCGGCAATTCCAACGTCAAATGTACGTGTCGGGAAGGCGTCGCCAAAAACGTTCATTCCTGTGCCTCCCGGCATAGCGGCGGTTATTCCAACGATTTTATCGTCTGTTTTGGCGTGGTGAACCAATTGGTCGGCAAACACGCGTGTATATGCGGGCGCACTGGGCGATGATTTGTTTTGTTTGCCAGTTACAACATCAAATGTTGCAACGCCATGCATTTTATCAGGCGCATTTTCCGCCGGCGCGTATCCTTTTC
>NVSI01000047.1 GCA_002401195.1 Alphaproteobacteria bacterium | reverse complement strand
AAAAAACTTAACAGCCAGGGGATGCAGACACTCATTTGGGATTTGCGAGGTAACCCAGGCGGATTATTGACCGAGGCGATTTCCGTTTCTGATGCGTTCCTTGATAAAGGGGAAATCGTATCAACCCGCGGCCGTCAAAACGACGACACACGCCGCGACAACGCCGTTAAAGGCGATCTAGCCAATGGATTGCCGTTGGTTGTCCTCATTAACGGTGGATCGGCCTCTGCGTCTGAAATCGTTGCAGGTGCCCTGCAAGATCATCGCCGCGCCGTTGTTATGGGCACGCCATCCTTTGGGAAAGGGTCAGTGCAAACAATTATCCCTCTGCCTGACAACAACGCCATGCGCCTGACCACTGCGCGCTATTACACACCCTCTGGACGTTCCATCCAATCCAAAGGGATTGTTCCTGATATCCTTGTTGAAGTTGCAAAAGTTGAAACAATCGACACAAGCGGAGGCATTAAAGAAGCCGATCTTAAAGGCGCGTTGAAAAATGCAACGCCGGACCGTGACGACAAAGATGATGACAAGGACAACAAGCTAGAGTTAAGCGATAAAGCCAAAGAAGACTACCAATTGCTGCGCGCGATTGACCTTCTTCGCGGTGTATCATTGTATAACAGCCAAACACCAGTCATCGCCGAAAAAGAAGAAAGCGACAATGAAAGCGATTCTAAAAAATAATTTGGATTTGATACAGGGGCGTTTAAAAACGATCCCTTTTCCACCCTTTATAACGCCTCTTCACCTGCGCCGTGCGAGTATGGGCGCCGCAACCGGTATCGTTTTGACGTTTCTTTTAACTTTATTTATTGGATCATCCCCCACATCCTATGAAACATTTGATATGGATAGCGAGATCCTGCCTCTGACCGATATTTTTCCAAAACAAGAGGTTATTGACCCCTCCCTTGCCTTTGGTCATTTTGTAACAAACAAGTCGCCTTTATCAGACGAACAAACCAAAGCGATCAATACAGATACCCCGCGCCTTACCCTTGTTGTCACTGATTTAGGGCATAAAAAATCAATACTCAAGTCCATTATGGAGAAATTACCGACCGCAACAACGCTCAGCCTGTCTTCTTACACGCCCATATTTAACGCGATTTCCGCCCCATTAAAAAATCACGGATTTGAAATATGGTTGACCCTTCAAACAAACACATCGGAAAAGAACGTGGATAATGGATCGGCGGCTCTCACTCCGATCAATGATTTTGAAACAAATGCACCATTGATGGAAGCACAAATCAAAGGAAAGGCGCATGTCACTGGCCTTATGCTTTCCGAGCGCTCTCTTCTGACGCACTCTCAATTATTGTGGGGTGAAATATCAACCGATTTATTTGCCGAAGGATATGGCGTTTTTGACACAACGCAAAAACCTCTCCCTTCTCCGTTTTTCTATTACGATAAAAAGCCCGCACCTTATATTACGGGCGATATCACGCTCGATACGAATATTTCTGCCGTACAAATGAAGGCACGCTTATCTGAAATCAAAGATCGCATCATGACCGAGAAAAATTTAGTGCTCTCTCTTTCGATTTACACCCCCTCAACACTTGACATTTTAGTCGAATGGGTCAATTCTTTGCAGTCGGATGGCGTCACGCTCATTCCACTTTCGGCACAAGCCAAACTATAAAAATTACAAAGGGTTAAACGCAAATTCATGTCGACTGATTATACAAATCTCCCTTATCGTTCTTGTGTTGGTATCTTTTTGATCAATGATGAAAACAAAGTTTTTGTTGGTGAACGATTGGACAATCCTGGATCGTGGCAAATGCCACAAGGCGGCGTGAATGATGGTGAAAAATTAGAAGACGCAGCCTTCCGCGAAATGCGCGAAGAAACGGGCACAGACAACGCAAAAACCTTGCGCGTGTCGGAACAAGTGTACACTTACGACCTTCCCCATCACCTTCTTGGAAAATTATGGCAGGGAAAATATAAAGGCCAAGAGCAACGCTGGATTGCCTTTAAATTCACAGGCGAAGATCGTGAAATCACCCTCTATGACGGTGTTCACCCTGAATTCATGAATTACAAATGGGTCGATATCGACAATATTTGCGATTATATCGTGCCCTTTAAACAAGAAACTTATCAATCCGTTATCGCCGAATTTCGCGATTTAGTGGATTAGTGATTACAAAAGCCCCTTAAACCGTGGCGCGCCTCAATGAAAACGATCTTGGTTTTGGTTTTGATTTTAAACCTTAGATTCGCCCTAGCACGGGACGCATTGGAATTTTGAACGGGAAGGTTTGATCTCCACCACGTTGTTATAATCTAAATTTTTATGGCTCTCTAATAAGTCACAAAACGCCTGATTGGCCTTACTGGCCTCTTTCACCCCTATACCCTTGGATGCAAGCCATCGTCGGTTTTCTCCGTCACTCTCGATCGCTTTCTTAATACGGTCATAGGACACAGCAATCGTACCATATTTGATATTCACGCCGTCGTCGAACATGGCGTATGAATCTCCACATCCAAGGCATGTACATGCGCCCGCTCCGCTCGCTATGTCTCGAAATTTCAACATGGGAGTTAATTCATTCCACTCCATGATGGGTCTGACGCATCACCAGGCGTTGGAATGCGGCGTTCGTTAAAGCCAGTAACATCAATCACGTATGACCCGACATCGCGGCGGTTACCGCGCACTGTTTCCTTAAAATATACCAAGTAACGACCATTCGGCGCCCAGCTTGGCCCCTCAACATGGCGCGCCGTGGATATCAGGCGCTCTCCTGAACCATCTGGTTTAATCAGACCGATATAAAATTTTCCCTTTAACATTTTGGTAAAGGCAATGTAATCGCCGCGTGGGCTCCATACAGGCGACGCATAGCGCCCCTTTTGAAATGTAATGCGCTGCGCTCCTGAACCGTCGGCATTCATTGTATAAAGCTGTTGAGAGCCGCTTCGGTCGCTTTCAAAAACAATCTTTGATGCATCAGGAGAAAAGCTGGGCGCCGTATCAATATCACGCGTGTCAGTCAGTTGTTGTACTTTTTTATTTCTTAAATTCAGACGGTAAATATTGGTCGCCCCGTTTTTGGACAGAGACATCGCGACACTGTTTCCATCAGGGGAAAAACGCGGTGAAAACGTCATGCCAGGGAAGTTTCCCAAAACCCGCTGACGCCCTGTATCTATGTTATACAAATAAACACGCGGCTTATTATTCTTATACGACATATATGTTATTTCTTGGGCATTTGGGGAGAAACGCGGCGTTAAAACAAGGTCGCGACCATCGGTCAAATAACGGTGATTTTCACCATCTTGATCCATAATCGCAAGACGTTTTACACGGCGATTCATCGCACCGCTTTCGGCAATATACACAATGCGTGTATCGAAATACCCTTCTTCACCCGTTAAACGCTTATAAATCGCATCGGAAATAATATGTGCAATACGGCGCCAATTTGATGGAACCGTTGTATAAACCATGCCGTCAATTTGCGTGGCAGACGCAATATCCCACAACCGATACTCAACACGGTATCGTCCATCCGCTGCCTTTGTCATTGATCCGCCAATAACAGCCTGAGCGTTCAATGGTTTCCATTCCGCAAAACGAAGCCCATCGGCCTTTATTGAGGCTGGTGATTGAATAAACGCATCCTTTGCCAGTGGGCGAAACAATCCCGAGCTTTTAAGGTTATTGCGAATAACGCCAGCCATTTTTGCGCCGATTTTATCACWGGATGCAAAGTCAGTCACGGCAATGGGCATCGCCTCAACGCGGCCTTGTGTAATATCGATTTGAAGCTGAGCCTTAGCCGTACCGAGCGGAAGACATACAAAAAAAGCGAGGAAGATAAGATATTTCATCAAAACATTGTCCTTGGGTCAAAATTAAGCGTTATTGTTTTCCATTGATCATATTTATAGCGCGGAAGGTCAAGCGGTGTACAGTCCGGATGTCGAATTGCGCGCATCGCATTATCGGCCGCCGCGCGGAAAAACGTGTCGGATTGATAGCGCTCCTTATCACTCACCGTCACATCACGCACGGTACGATCCTTATTCACCGTGATCGTTAAATTCACCGCCAATGCATCCGCATTCGTCGCGCCCGGCAACAACATCCAACATCCCTGTAATTGTGATCGAAACGCGCTTAGTTCGCCCGTTGTTATACGATCGACCGTTGGGGATTTTGTTAAAGATGGACCATTGCGCCCTGTATCTTTTGGCCTTGTATCCGCCAAATTTTTCAACACGGATAAAAATTCAGCCTGAGTGTCCTTTTCCGCAGGTTTTTCAACTTTTTTAGGTTTCTTCTTTTTAGGTTTTTTCGGCTTTGGCTTTGGTTTCTTTTTTAATTTTTTCTCGGCCTTTGGTGTCACACGCTCAATCTTTTTCTCTTCGGTCTTTTCAGCCTTTGGAGCCGGTTTTGGTTTGAGTTTTTCCAAGGCTTTTGGGGCCGGCTTTGGCTTATCATCCTTCACAGGTTCAATCTTTTTCGGAGGTGACTTTTTTGGTTTCGGCTTTGGCTTTTTATTCGCCTTCATATCGTCTTCTGTTACAAAAGACACTTCGATCGGTGTTTCCACTATTTTTCTAGGTTCACTGTTAAACACCAAACCGCTGCTGATCACGGCAATAACAATGCCATGAAAAATAAGAGATTTTGTGAATGCAGAAAATTGAGACATTTACTGCCCTATCGAAATCAAGGCAACCTTTTGAAATCCGCCTGAATTAATCGCGCCAAGAATTTTCATCACACGCCCGTAATCCAACGATTTATCCGCACGCAGGTAAATACGACGATCGTCTTTGCCCTTTGTCATCGCGTTCAACAATGGAATCAGGCGCTTTTCAGACACTGCGCTTTCTCCAATAAAAATTCCATCGACGGTCAATGTGACCTCAACGGGCGCGCTATTATCCTCGATCAAGGATTGCGCCTTTGATTCAGGAAGGTCCACAGGGATCCCTGCCGTTAACAACGGCGCCGTCACCATAAACACAATCAACAACACCAACATCACATCAACAAAGGGTGTGACGTTAATTTCTGCCATTGCCTGATGTCTTTTACGACCTCTATTATTTCCTAATTTCGCGCCCATTCTTATGCCGCATCCTTTTTAAAGGTTGGTACATCTTGAGATCGTGCCAAATGACGACCAAGAATCGCCGAAAATTCCGACGCAAATGCATCCAATCGATCCGTATAACGATTGAGGTCGTTCGAGAATTTATTGTACGCAATAACGGCAGGAATCGCCGCAACCAAACCAAGCGCCGTTGCAAATAACGCCTCTGCCATTCCTGGTGCGACAACGGCCAAAGACGTGTTATTTGCGCCCGCAATTGCGCTAAAGCTGTTCATTATGCCCCAAACCGTTCCAAAAAGACCAACAAATGGCCCTGTTGACCCCACATTTGCCAAAAACGTCATGTTTTTTTCCATTTTATCGACCGAACGGCCGATTTCAACGCCCATCGCACGCTCAACACGTTGCATAAGTCCCGCTTGAAGGGCTTTATTACCCTCTTTTTGCGCATTCGCCGCCAATTTCCATTCATCCATCCCGGCCGTAAAGGTCGACAACATCGGATCTGGCTTGCTTTGTTTCACACGCTCGTAAAGTTTGTCCWGTGATTCACCTGACCAAAATGCGTCTTCAAATTTTTTCGCACGGTAATTCGCCAATTTAATTGTTTTTATTTTTTCAAAAATAATCGCCCAACACCAAATTGATGCAAACACCAACATCATCATCACAATTTTAACAACGATATCGGCCTGCCAAAACAATCCCCACATGGATAAATCATGCATGGCTTGTGATCCTTCGGTCACGGCGGCCTCAACAACGCGGTTAATCGGGTTTACAATTTGAGTCGTCATTATTTAATACCTCTATCAATTGTGGAGGAAGCGGTACAGGCCGCCCCGAATCTATTTTTATACAGGCTAGTTTAACGATTATTGTGGCAAGGTGAAGGCTGTCTTTCATGATTTTTTGTTCCATGACAAAACTGACTTTCTTAAAGGACGTAACGCGCGTTTCAACGGTCAGCATGTCGTCCAATTTCGCAGGCGCGCGCAAATCCATTTCAACATGACGAACAACAACGCCAATGCCGTGTTCTTCCAACATTTTTGAATTTGAAATATTATGATCGCGTAAAAATTCAGTCCGCCCGCGCTCCGCAAATTTCAAATAATTCGCGTAATAAACGATCCCGCCTGCGTCCGTATCCTCGTAATAAACGCGTATGTCGAATATGTTACAAGGATTCATCTGATTGCGCCCCACCCCTGACAGGTGCGTTTAACCCCAATTGTTTATACGCCCGATCCGTCACGGCGCGTCCACGTGGGGTGCGTTGAATAAACCCCTGTTGCAACATATAGGGTTCAATCACATCTTCAATCACATCGCGCTGCTCCGACAAGGCCGCGGCCAAAGTATCAAGACCAACGGGACCGCCATCATAATTTTCAATGATGCATCGCAAATATCGCCGATCCATATTATCAAGACCAAAATCATCAATATCAAGTTTTTTCAATGCTTTATCAGCTATATCTTGATCTATCACTTTAACATTATCAACCTGAGCAAAATCCCGAACGCGGCGAATAAGGCGCCCTGCGATCCGCGGCGTCCCACGACATCGGCGCGCGATTTCTGTTGCGCCGCCTTCGTCCAAAACGACGTCAAGCAACCCTGCGGAGCGGCCGATAATTTTCTTTAATTCATCCGGCGTATAAAATTCAAGGCGAAGCGGTATCCCAAAACGATCCCGCAAAGGGCCGCTCACCATACCAGAGCGCGTTGTCGCACCGATCAAGGTAAAACGCGGCAAATCAATTTGCACCGACCGCGCGGCCGGCCCCTCTCCAATCACAAGGTCAAGCTTTCCATCCTCCATCGCGGGATAAAGAATTTCTTCGACCGCCGGATTAAGGCGATGAATTTCATCAATAAACAAAACATCGTTATCCTGTACATTCGTTAAAATGGCGGCCAAATCCCCTGCTCGTGCAATCACTGGTCCCGATGTCGCGCGAAATCCAACGCCCAATTCCTTGGCCACGATTTGAGCCAAAGTCGTTTTCCCAAGCCCCGGAGGCCCATGAAACAACACATGGTCCAACGCCTCCCCGCGTGCCTTTGCCGCCTGAATAAAAACAGATAAGTTGGACTTTAATTGCTCCTGCCCCGTAAAATCAGCAAGGCATTCAGGACGAAGCGCAGGATCCTCGCGCTCCATCTCATTCAATTCGGTTTCTAATTCTATCGCGCGTTCCATTATTGACCTTTTAAATACTTAACAAAGTAATGACAGGTGCTTTTTCCTGCGAAATTTTCAAGCTTAGCGTATCTTTGAAATCCACATTTTTTGTAAAATTCAGGAGACTGAAAATCCAACGTCCATGCCGTTATTTTTGTTGCGCCCTTTTCTTTGGCGTACTCCTCTGCCTGAGCAATCAATTTCCGTCCAAGGCCTTCACGCTTTCGCAAAGAAATCATGTTTGAAATATCAAAAACATCCCAAGCGAAAAAACCCTCTAATCCCGCGACAAACTCGCCGTCATCTTCAATATAAAACGTCTTATGTTCAAAATTTACTTTCGGCTCAAATTTATCATTGTAATTTTTAAGTTCACTAAAGATTTTACCCGCCATATCATTTGATGATTTTATTTCCATGCTGCCCTCCATCTCGTTCCATTTTTATACCTTACCACCGTCATTGCGAGGAATGAAATGACAAAGCAATCCACAGCCACAATCATCACTCCTAGATTGCCGCGTCGCTAAGGCTCCTCGCAATGACGTAAAAAACAAAACCATTTATGCTGCCAATTCTTTTAATCCATGCTTGATCAGCGTTTGTAAATCCGCGTCATCTTCGGCCGTACGAAGGGCGATCATTGCCTCTGTTCGTCCGTATCCTAAATTCACCAACGCAGAAAGCGCGCCCTCAATATTGTCATTATCCGCAGGTGATTTCGGCGCTGATGTGCCTGATGATGTAGCCGCCGCGACAGAACCACCGCCCGACAGATCAAGGCTTGCAACTTTATCCTTTAATTCCGTCACAATCCGCG
Organism: Alphaproteobacteria bacterium; assembly: GCA_002401195.1. Classification (GTDB taxonomy): domain Bacteria; phylum Pseudomonadota; class Alphaproteobacteria; order Micavibrionales; family UBA1664; genus UBA1664. The sequence goes on along the minus strand of NVSI01000047.1, from coordinate 1,903 downwards.
TGCCCAATTTTGGCCCCACGCCATCGGCGCGCGTAAACACGGCCTTATCCTGTGCCGCGATCGCCAACGCCAAATCATTTGGCGAGCCCAAGGACAAAATCGCCAAGGCGGCCTTTGCCCCCACACCCTGAATTTNCATCAAAATGTTAAACCATTGTTGTTCCAGCGCGTCGCAAAATCCGAAAAGATGAATATGATCTTCGCGGACATGCGTTTCAATCAATAACGATGTCACTTCGCCCACGCCGCCGATGCGCGACAATGTTCGACCGCTGGCAAAGGCGATATACCCCACGCCGTTAACGTCCAATAAAACATGCCCCGTTTGCAAGGCGTCGATTTTTCCGGTGAGTTTTCCAATCATATTAAGCCAACTTTCTTGTTTGTGTAGAATTATGCGCATGACAGATCGCGATCGCAAGGGCGTCCGCGGCATCCGCTGATTTAAAATCCGCCTTAGGCAGCAACACTTTCACCATCATTTGAACTTGTTTTTTATCGGCATGCCCCGCGCCCACGACCGATTTTTTAATATGGTTTGCGGAATATTCTCCAACATCCAAACCAGCGCGCGCAGGCGCCAAAAACGCAACTCCCCGCGCCATCCCCAACTTTAAAGACGATGATCCGTTTTTATTAATAAATGTTTCCTCAATCGCGGATGTTTCAGGTTTGTAAAATTCGATAATTTTTGAAAGACCTTCATCAATCGCGTGTAAACGTTCCGCCATTGGAAGGCTTGCCGGTGATTTAATCACACCAGAAGCCACATAAGACAGCGAATTATTCGCGCTCTCTATTATGCCCCACCCTGTATTATTCAACCCTGGATCAATGCCAATTATTCTCATAAAAAACAGTCTACCTGATTTGAGAACAAAAGGGGAATACTTATTTATATGAATCTATGATTTTCCGCAGTGAATCGTTCGAAGCGATGGGCTCTGGCGGGTTTTCACGCCCAGAAATCCAATTATAAAGATCTGGATCATTCTCCTTGAGCAAGAGTTCGTAAGAGGCAATCGTATCCTCGGAACATGTTGGAATAAATTTATCCGCGAATTTACCCAGAATAATATCCATTTCCTTTGTCCCGCGATGCCATGATCGATATATCAATTTTTTACGTTGTTTGTTCATGAGATATTTCTAAAGAACAAATGACACAAGGTCACGAAATTTTTTATGAAACCATAAAACGACGATGATTCAAAAACCCTTCAGAAAGCCTGCTATTCTTGGCTAATGGTGGGTAATATCCATGGTTGGCCTCAACAATATTTTTTGCCTTTTTCGTCCTCGCCAAGAGAAGTTCTATAACGTTTTCAGTACGGTGATTACAAACGGCCTCCACCCATAAAAAATTCATGCCCTCGCCTTTGTCTTTTTCCGACCATTCTCTATTTAAAAAAGAATATAACTCATCACGGCAAATTAACCCTTCATCAACAAATTTATCGATCGTAACCGCGATTTGTTTTATCACAAGCTCTCCCAGAAAAAATTGATTTCGGAAATATTTTGCATCCTTGTACAGCCCCAAAATCGATTCTTTGCGATCCTTGATGTCGCGAAAAAACGCGCGGCCATTAAATTCTTCTCTCATTTCTCTCTCCATTAATTTAACGAAATATCGCACACCAATAAATTTACGTCAATTTATTTCTCCTGTTCCTTGCGGCTCTTGTGCGTTAAAACAAGTGGTATGCGACCACTCATTCTTGATCCCCTATTCCGATCGATCCGCACCCTGACGGGTGTGGGGCCAAAATCTGTTCCGAATTTTGAGAGATTAACAGGCGGAGAGCGTATTTTAGACCTCCTTCGTCATAAACCGATTGATTGCATTCATCGCGGTGACATCCGCCCTTTGGCCGAGATTAACAAAGAAGGAATCGCGACA
>NVSI01000046.1 GCA_002401195.1 Alphaproteobacteria bacterium | reverse complement strand
AAGTGTGTTCTTGAGAAGCCTCTTAAATCCAAAACTATTGAAAAGGATCACTCCAAGCGTTAGGGTGCCGCAAAGAAAGATAAGGGGAATGATCAAATTCATGAAAGAAAAACCTTCTCCCCGCAGTGATGAGATGAGGGTTTGTCTTGGTAGAGAAATAATGGAATTGGTTAAAACATCACCAAAACAAAATAAACCTACATCTTTATCCCTTCCTAAAACTTTTTCTAATGGTAAAAAGACCTTATGAACCCAGTTTGCAAACCATTCTCGTAGGCAACAGTGGATAGATCTTGTAAAAACGCATCATTTTCAAGTAAAAACGTCAATCCAGCATACGCGGTCGCAAGCCCAACGGCGCCAGGGATAATGACCTTTGTGAATGCCTTTTTTGCAACGTTTTTCAATTTTGATGGTTGTGCCTGTGTTGTCATGATTTTTTTTATCCTTGGTATTGCGATTTATGAAGGGCTTCCGATTTTTGGAAGTGCGGGCGCTAGAGGGGTGATGGGGCAGGCCCCATTTTCCGATTCTAATGTGATTGATCCACCTGTTGGAGTCACTTTGTAATAGGGAGATTCGGTGATTTTATCCGTTTCCAGAGAAAGTAAGCCTTTTGTTTTTTCAGCTTGGTATTGCTGCGTTACCAAAATAGAGTAAGGAACGCCGTCCAAGCAAAGAGCGCCCGGAGAGACAGTGGTGATGTTACCGACTTTTTCAAGGGCTTCTTTGTATCCATCAAAAACACCGGCGTCATATCCGCTATCGAGCCCCTCTGCAAACCCAGCGGAGTGACCTAATTTAAAATTYTTCTTGCGGGCTTCTTCTTCTCTTAGATGTTTAGTCGCATGGTCGGACGCTCCTCTAAAGGCGTATCCTTCTGTAAAACCCTTTGAATAGGCAGTTTTTGCCCCGTTATAGTGCCCAGTGATGTACGCGCCTATGCCGGATGCGAGGCTTGAAACGAGGATGGTTGCGCCCATGACATGTAATGGTGAAAATGCGTTGAATATATTCTTGATTGATTTTTTACCGGCGTTTTCCATGATGGGTTCCTCATTTTGGCTATTTATATTGAGGGGACTATAGTTGCTAACTTACGTAAAGTCAAGAAAGAGGGCAGTGTTTTACATCTTTCGTTATATGGCCGATGTTGGTACTATTCTTTTTATGACTTCCAAAACACTCCCCACGGGCGTCACGACACTTGACCTCATTAAAACATTTGCCGTGATCTGTATGATTTTGGATCATGTTGGGTTCTATTTCTTTCCTGAGGCGCCATGGTTTCGCGTTGTCGGTCGATTGGGTGGGGCGCCGATCTGGTTCTTCCTTGTTGGTTATGCGTCGTCTCGGGACATTCCTAAAACGTGGATGATTGGTGCGCTGGCCTTGGCTGTTACTGATTTTGCATTAATGGGAAGCGTGTTCTCGATGAATGTCTTGGTCACGCTTATATTTCTGCGATTACTGATTGACCCTGTCATGGTGTTTGTTATGAAGTCGCGTTACTTGTTTTGGTTGTCGGCTATCATATTGGCATTTTGTTTTATAACCACGAATATGATTGTGGAGTATGGAACATTGGCTGTTTTGTGCGGAATATTTGGCTATATCACGAAAAACCGTAGAAAAATTGAACGGTTCACGTTTTTCACAAAAACGGATTACAAGATTTTATCGGTCGTCGTTCTTTTGTCTTGCTCTCTTCTTCAAAGTTCGGCGTTTGGGTTTTCGTTTGCGCAATCGGTGGCCGCTTTTGTCGCGCTGGCGGGGATGACGGCGTTGCTCTCTCAGTTAAAGGTCGAAACGATCCCGCAAATAACGGGCACTGCAAAAACGGCATTCCTTCAATTTTGCGGGCGTCAGTCTTTGGAAATTTATGTGGTTCACTTGCTTGTGTTTAAAATTGCGTTTTGGGGATTGTTTATCACGGGATTTTATCAATAATTTTGTGCACAAAATGCATTCTTTACCCTTGAATTATAGGTGGTGGCGTGCTAAATCCTCACTCAACAATAACAAATTTAAAAATCGAGGATAAACGTGAGTCAATCACTTGCTCAGAAAAAAATTGCTAAACGCTATGTAGGCTCGTTGTTTGCCGCGGCGGAAAAGAAGGCTGACTTGGACGCTATGGCGAAAAACATCGCTGAATTAGGCGCTATGATTTCTTCGTCAGATGATCTTGCGCAATTTATCGCGTCACCGCTTTATTCAAAAGATGTACAGACGGCAACGGTTGAGGCCTTGGCAAAAAAGGCGAAATTTAAAACGCCTGTTGTGAATTTTTTGAAATTATTAATTGAAAATCGCCGTTTGAATATATTGCCGACAATCGTTGCGGAAACAGAAAGCTTTCTGGCGCAGCAATCAGGTGTTGTACCTGTGAGTATTGCAACGGCTCGTCAATTGACGGCGACAGATCAAAAAAACATTCAAACTCAAATTAAGGCTGTTCTTGGTAAGGATGTGATTATGCACTCTTCCGTGGATGAAAGCTTGATTGGCGGTTTGGTGATACAGGTTGAATCAACATTGATTGATGGATCCATCAAAACAAAGTTGGATAAATTAGAAAGACAATTAACAGGCGCGAATGCGGCTTAATAAGTTTTAACGTAGTAAGGAAAAGAGACAAATGGAATTAAAAGCATCTGAAATCTCCAGTGTTTTAAAGGCACAGATTAAAGACCTTGATAATCAGGCAAGTGTTGCCGAAGTTGGACAAGTTCTTTCAATCGGTGACGGGGTTGCCAATGTTTATGGTATGGATAACGTTCAAGCGGGTGAAATGGTTGAATTTCCTGGTGGCGTTAAAGGCATGGCCTTGAACCTTGCTGATGATAATGTCGGTATTGTTGTTTTTGGTGATGACCGTGGAATTAAAGAAGGCGATATGGTTCGTCGTACGGGTGAAATTGTATCTGTGCCTGTTGGGCCAGAATTGCTTGGCCGTGTTGTTGACGGTTTGGGACAACCCATTGATGGTAAAGGCCCCATTAAATCTAAAAAAACAAGTCGTGTTGAAGTGAAGGCGCCAGGCATTATGCCTCGTAAATCAGTGCATGAGCCGATGTCTACAGGAATTAAAGCGATTGATGCCTTGGTTCCCGTTGGACGTGGTCAACGTGAATTGATTATTGGTGACCGTCAAACAGGTAAAACTGCGGTTGCGGTTGATGCGATTTTGAACCAGAAGGCAACACACGCCACTGGTGATGACTCTAAAAAAATGTTCTGTGTTTATGTTGCGATCGGACAGAAACGTTCGACTGTGGCTCAATTGGTTCGTAAGCTAGAAGAAGAAGGCGCAATGGAATATTCTATTGTTGTGGCCGCGACGGCTTCTGATCCTGCACCGATGCAGTTCTTGGCGCCTTATGTTGGATGTACAATGGCGGAACATTTCCGTGACAATGGTCAACATGCCTTGATTATTTACGATGATTTATCAAAACAAGCCGTGGCGTATCGTCAGATGTCATTGCTTCTTCGTCGTCCTCCTGGTCGTGAAGCGTACCCAGGTGACGTTTTCTATATTCACTCACGCCTTTTGGAGCGTTCATGTAAATTGAACGAAGATCATGGTTCTGGGTCAATGACGGCATTGCCAATCATTGAAACGCAGGCGGGTGACGTGTCAGCGTATATTCCGACAAACGTGATTTCGATTACAGATGGTCAGATTTTCCTTGAGACAAACTTGTTCTTTAAAGGGATCCGCCCTGCGATTAACGTTGGTTTGTCTGTATCTCGTGTTGGTTCTGCGGCGCAGGTTAAGGCGATGAAACAGGTGTCTGGTTCCATTAAATTGGAATTGGCGCAATATCGTGAAATGGAAGCGTTCGCTCAGTTCGCATCTGATTTGGATGCATCGACACAGAAATTGCTGGCTCGTGGTGCGCGTTTGACTGAATTGTTGAAACAACCACAATATTCTCCATTATTGATGGAAGAGCAAGTGGCCGTATTATTTGCGGGTGTTAAGGGATACCTTGACGGTGTTGATACAAAACAAGTGACGGCCTATGAAGCAAGCCTTTTGTCTGAATTGCGTTCAAGCGGAAAAGATATCTTGAACGATATCGCAACCAAAGAAAAATTGGATGATGATCTTGATAAACGTCTTCATGACTTTATCGGTGAGTTCACTAAAGGTTTTGCAGGTTAGAGGGTATAAATGCCGAGTTTAAAAGATTACAGAGACCGTATCGTATCCGTTAAGTCGACGAGAAAAATTACCTCGGCGATGAAAATGGTTGCGGCGTCAAAATTGAAAAAGGCTCAGGAAAAAGCAGAGGCGTCACAGCCTTATGCGAAATCCATGGCCGAAGTGATGGCGCGCGTTGCGGCGGGTGTCAATATCGGCGCGGGAACGTCGCCATTATTGGCGGGAACGGGCGAGGATCAAGTCCATCTTTTATTGGTTGTGACGTCTGACCGCGGTTTATGCGGTGGATTTAACGGAAATCTTTTGCGTCAAACAAAGACAATGATTGCGGGACTGACGAAGGCTGGTAAAACAATTAAAATCGTAACTGTGGGTCGTAAGGGATATGAATTTCTTAAACGTGACTACAAGGATTTAATCGTTAAGTCTTTTATGGATATTGGTCGTTCTGGCGTTGTTCAGTTCTCCGAAGTGTCCGAAGTGTCTGAATATGTTCTTGCTCTTTTCGAAGAGGGCGAATTTGATGTGTGTTCTGTTCTTGGGAACCAATTCCGTTCGATTTTAGAGCAAGTTCCAACGGCATCTCAACTTATTCCATTCACATTCCGCGAGGAAACAATCGACAAGATGGAAGACAATGCCGAGGCAGCATCGAATGAGACTCCATACGGTTTTGAACCTGATGAAGAGGAAATTTTAAACGAATTATTGCCACGGAATATTTCAGTGCAGATTTTCAGCGCACTCCTTGATAGTGCGGCAGGGGAGCAAGCGGCACGTATGACGGCGATGGATAGTGCAACGCGCAATGCCGGTGATAAAATTAAAGATCTGACTTTGCAATATAACCGTGCGCGTCAGGCCTATATTACAAAAGAATTGATCGAGATCATTTCTGGTGCGGAGGCCGTGTCATGATGAAGGCTGATAATGACAACCTGATGGAAGGTAGCGTGTCTGACTTTATGGTGGCCGCGAAAAAACTTTGGGAAGAGGGATTGACGAATGAGTTCAAAAATACTCTTGGAGAGTTTCCGCCAACTCAAAGCGTTGTTAAAAGTAAAACAAGAGGTCGAAAAGAGGCCGAAAAAGATGCAGATATAGTAAGTACAGTTTTAGAGTTGAATTAAGAAAAGTAGCAAGAGAGAAAAAGAAAATGGCAAAAGCAAAAGGTAAAGTAACACAGATTTTGGGAGCGGTTGTTGACGTTCAGTTTTCTGACGGAAACGTTCCTGCGATCTTGAACAGTCTAGAGACAAAAAACGCAGGTAACGAAAATAAAACTTTGGTTTTAGAAGTGGCTCAACATTTGGGTGAAGGTACAGTGCGCTGTATCGCGATGGACACGACAGACGGTCTTGTTCGCGGAAACGAAGTTGTTGATACAGGCGATTCAATTTCTGTTCCTGTTGGGAACGAAACATTGGGTCGTATTTTCGATGTCACAGGAAACGCGATTGATGATCGCCCACAACCAAAAACAAAAGAACGTTGGGGAATTCACCGTAGCGCTCCTGATTTTGTTGATCAGGCTGGTGCAACGGAACAATTGGTTACCGGGATTAAGGTCGTTGACCTTCTTTGTCCGTATGCCAAAGGTGGTAAAATTGGTTTGTTTGGTGGTGCCGGTGTTGGTAAAACCGTTACAATTCAGGAATTGATTAATAACATTGCGTCTGGTCACGGCGGTGTGTCTGTATTTGCCGGAGTTGGTGAGCGAACACGTGAAGGAAATGACCTTTACTATGAAATGATTGACGCGGGTGTTATCGATATAAAAGGTGACACGTCAAAAGTTGCGCTTTGTTATGGTCAAATGAATGAACCTCCGGGTGCGCGTGCGCGTGTTGCCTTGTCTGGTTTGACAATGGCGGAATATTTCCGTGATGAACAAGGCCAAGACGTTCTGTTTTTCATGGATAACGTGTTCCGCTTTACTCAAGCGGGCGCCGAAGTGTCGGCTTTGCTTGGTCGTATTCCTTCTGCTGTTGGGTATCAACCAACATTGTCTACGGATATGGGGGCGCTTCAAGAACGCATTACATCAACAAACAAAGGGTCTATTACATCGGTTCAGGCGGTTTATGTTCCTGCGGATGACTTGACTGACCCTGCGCCGGCCACGACATTTGCGCACTTGGATGCGACGACTGTTTTGTCTCGTTCAATTTCAGAAATGGGTATTTACCCTGCGGTTGATCCACTGGATTCAACATCACGTATTTTGGACCCACAGGTTGTTGGCCAAGACCATTATGATGTTGCAAACAAAGTTCAGCAAACATTGCAGCAATATAAATCATTGCAAGATATTATCGCGATTTTGGGTATGGATGAATTGTCCGAGGATGATAAATTGACTGTTGCGCGTGCGCGTAGAATTCAAAAATTCCTTTCACAACCATTCCATGTTGCGGAAATCTTTACAGGAACACCGGGTGTGTTTGTTCAACTTGAAGACACAATCAAAGGGTTTAAAGCCATTGTTGATGGTGAATATGATCACTTGCCTGAAAATGCATTCTATATGGTTGGAACAATCGAAGAGGCGGCTGCTAAGGCTGCGAAAATGGAAAAAGAAGCGGCGTAATAACCGTTATAGAGAAGGGATTTTAACCGTGAAGAATTTTAAAAACTTTGCAAAAACAGCATTCGCCTCAGCCAGTTTTTTGGCCGCGACCATTGTTGTTCCAGCGGGCGCAGCGGCCGGTTTTGGTGCTGTGGCTCATTTGGGACTTGGTTTAGAAGGCTCTTCTGTTTTAACTCTTATGGCGTTTAGTTATGCTGGCGCCTTGGGTGCTGGCTTGACGGCTTTAAACGCAATGAAAATAGATAAGTACGCAATATAATGGCACAATTTCAATTTGAACTCGTCTCACCAGAGGCAAAAATCATGTCCGAAAANKWWACANTSGCNSWKAYKCYYKKCRGTNGMWRGMGAKYTWRRKRYWTYGNTSARGKCNAYGNNSCGTTGATTTCGACGGTTCGCACGGGCGTTGTTGATATCTATCTTGATAACATGAATGATAAAACGACAAGCATTTTTGTGGCTGGTGGTTTTGCGGATGTCACAAGCGATGGTTGCACATTATTGGCAGAACAGGCCGTGAATGTGAATGATATTGATGCGGCGGATGTTGCAAAAAAAATCACGGACGTCACAGAAAAATTGAAATTGTCAGAAGGAAACGCAGACAAACGCCGTTTTCAGAAACAATTGGATGTTTTAACTGCAATGCAGTTGGCTGCGGCCTAAATCTTCATAACAAGTATAAAGATGAGAATAAAGCGCTATCGAATTTCGAGGCGCTTTTTTTGTGCCCGATTTACAGGAATGTTTTAATTTGCGCTATTGCGTCTTTTAATTTGAGGCGTTGGACCTCAACGCCTTCGGGGAAGGCATTGCACAGGCGCGTCGGCATGGCGCCATCCAAAATAACAAAAACACCTTGATCTGTCTCGGAACGAATTAATCGTCCATAAGCTTGTTTAAGGCGTAGGCGGGTTTGATGCTCGTCATAGGCCTTGCCGCCAAAAATTTTACGGCGTTCACGGTGCAAAATTGTAGGGCGTTGCCATGGCACGCGGTCATAAATCATAAGGCGTAGGGCGTTTCCCGACACATCCACGCCATCGCGGATGGCATCAGTGCCAAGAAGACAGGAATGTTCATCCTCGCGGAACATGTCCGTTAATGTTCCTATGTCGATATTATCGTGATGTTGTGCGTATAAAGACAGGCCGCTGCGTGCCATGGCCTCGCGAATGGAATGATTGACGTTTTTGAGACGCTGAATCGATGTAAATAGGCCGAGCCCGCCACCTTTTGAGGCCTCGAATAAGGATTTAAAGGCATTGGCCACGGCGATGGCATTATTTTTTTCAACATCGGTGACGATGAGAATTTTTGATTGCGCGCCGTAATCAAACGGAGAAGGGAGGTCAATCGTCTCGGCGGATGTTTTTGTAATATGCGCGGTTCCTAAATTCGTAAGGGTCTCTGCCCAATCATGGCCTGTATCACTGCGTAATGTCGCGGATGTCATGATAACGCCGTGGGTTTGATGGCGTAAACTATTCCCCAATGGTTCCATCGGGTTTTTATAGCGCCTCATAAACCCGCAATCAAAATTGCGCCCGTCAATACGTGCGATTTCAAACCAATCAATAAAAGGTACGGGATCTGTGGGCAGGTCAATAAGGCTTTCCAACATCCCCATCCATGCGGCAAGCATAGAGGTCGACCGTCGTTCTATCGATGCAGATAGAGAATCCAGTCGTGCGAGTGTATCTTTATCGATCGTATCTTGACCGTCCTCGATCATAGCTTTTAAATTTTCGGATAAATCGTGCATGGGAACGCGGATTTTTTTGAGGGCGGCATGGGCGTCTTTGGCGCATTCAACGAGGTTATCAGTGAGCGGCATGACGTCACATTCAATGGAATAGGGAGATCGCGCATCCTTGGCGCGTTGTGTGACATGAGACGAAAGAGCAGATAGGAATTTTTCGACCGATCCAAATGGATCATTTTGAAAGACACGTTTACGCCATCCGGGTGCGGGTAAGGCCTCTTTGGCGGCGACTAATGTTTTCGCAATGTCATAGGAGGCAGGGGAGTCTTCGTTGATAAGGCCTTCAAGGCGTTTTCGCAAACCTCGCCCACGTGAAACACCGCGTGCCTGTCTGTTTTCGTCTTCTGGGCCAACGATCCAGCGGCGCAGGTCGGCGCATTCTAAACTCGACAAATTCGCGCCAAAGGCCGTATCAGCGGCGGAAAAAAGATGGTGTGCCTCGTCAAATATAATAAAGGGGCTGACGGCGGTGGATGATTCTGTGGCCGCGCGGATCATTGTTAAAGCATGGTTGTTAATCACGATTTCGGCGCGTTGTGCCTTGCGGTTCATTCGTTCGATGAAACATTTGTGATAATGGTCGCACGCGGCGTAAACGCATTCCCCTCGGCGATCTGCAAGGCCGATTGTATTTGTTTTCCCAAGTAAACCGCTGAGCCATCCGGGGAAGCTGTTTCCGCTTAAATCTCCGTCATTGCTGGCCATCGCCCACCGGGCCATTAACCCTGCGCTGATAATCGTTCTTGGATCTTGGGCAAGGGCAGAGCCAGAGATGAAGTCTTGGAGATTTAAAAGGCACATGTAATTTTCACGTCCCTTTTGGATAACGGCTTTACGGGATCTTTCCGCAGGATCAGGGTAGAGAATATCTAAATCTTGCTCGATTTGGCGTTGAAGGTTTTTTGTATAGGTTGATAGAGTTATGCAGCCTTCATTTTTTTGAGCCCATAGCTGCGCGGGGGCAAGATATCCAAATGTTTTACCGATCCCTGTGCCAGCCTGAGCGATCAGAAGGTTTGGCGATTCATCATCTGTTTTGGGCGCTAAATTATCGGCAATGCGTGTCGCATAGTTTTGTTGCTGCGCACGGATTTGGGATGTATTTCCGCTTTGCGTTCGTCTCATCAAAAGGGTTTGCAGATATTCACGTGATTCCTCGCCTGTCACGGGATCGAATTTGTTGGGCGGGGGCGGCGCTTCCTCGGCCCATTCGGGAAGGGTATCAAAAATATGCATGTCTTCTTTTGGATTGGTGGGCAGGCGATCATCATATGTGATGCCCAAAGCCTCCAAAACATAAGGAGTCCACGCCCATCCGTAGTTTTGACGTCCCATGGCCTTGGCAATTGAAATGCAATGTTCTTTGTCTTGTCCTTCGAAATTTTGAAGAGTTTTGAGCAGGGTTTGGCAAACTTCAATCAGAAGGAAAGGGAGGTCTTCTTGTTCCTCTGGAATATGTAGGTTCAGCGTTTTTGCCACGCCTTTGACCGTTGGCGTTGTGAATTTTCCGGCGTGAACAAAGGCGAATAACTCCAAAGCATCAAAAGCAGGGTAGTGAGGAAGGTCAATTTTTTGGGCCATCCACGGCGCATGGCATGTCAAAACAGGCGCGTTTCCAATGGTTGACGTTTTGCACAGCCAGCAAAGCAACAATCGCTGCCAAGGACGCCAAAAATACGATAATGGCGATCACAAAAA
>NVSI01000045.1 GCA_002401195.1 Alphaproteobacteria bacterium | reverse complement strand
AAATGCCAGCAAAAACAATCGCATGGGTTATTCCAGATTAGGCGTAATTGCCTCGGTTACTTCGGATTGGGGTGCGGGGAGTTCGAAAAACATTGCGTATCCGACAATGCCTACTCCGCCGATCACGGCCAAATAAAATAATACTTTAATCAATCGCCACATTCTGCCTGCTCCTAGTTCAAAGGCGATGGTGCTCGCCTTTTGGTAATGTTATCACGGTCGCGTCGATCACGGGGATTATCCCTCTTTCATATCGTGCTCGTAGAAACTAACGTGAAGTTAACAAATCATCAATCGCCCAAAAGGGTTTTATCAATGCCAAATGACCACACGCCCGAAAGCGCAAGCGAGACACTCCCTGATTCATCGATTCGCACGCGCCTTGCCTATGACGAAGCCTTGGCACGACAACTCGCAATGCAACTTGTCCGCCTAAAGTTCAAAAAGAAAAAGGGCATTACATTCCCTCCAGCGCCAGAGATGCGCCAAAAATTATTGGATGCATTGCCTTTTGACCTGACGGGAGCGCAAGAGCGCACCATTCGTGAAATAGATAAAGACATGGAATCAGGAAACCGTATGCTCCGCCTTCTTCAAGGTGATGTTGGAAGCGGTAAAACCGTTGTCGCGCTTTCCACCATGCTTAACGCCGTCAGCGGAGGAATGCAGGCCGCCATGATGGCGCCAACGGAAATTCTTGCCCGCCAACATGCCGAAACATTAGCGCCCATCTGTGATGCCCTTGGCATTTCATGCATTACATTAACGGGACGCGATAAAGGCAAAACGCGTCAGGCGATTTTGGATCAAATCGAAGACGGAAGCGCGCAAATCATCCTTGGAACGCATGCTATTTTCCAAGACACAGTTACATTTAAAAATCTGGGATGCGTCGTCATTGACGAACAACATCGTTTCGGTGTCCATCAACGCCTTGGTCTTGCGGGCAAGGGTATCGCGCCCGACGTATTGGTTATGACGGCGACCCCTATTCCGCGCACGCTTACCCTTTCCCTTTATGGAGATATGGATGTTTCGCGTTTGGATGAAAAACCACCTGGACGAAAACCCATTGATACGGTTTTAATATCAAACGATCGCTTGGCCGAAGTCGCCCAAGGGCTAAAACGTAAAATCGCAAGCGGAGAACGCATCTATTGGGTTTGCCCGTTGGTTGAAGAATCCGAAAAGATTCCTGTCACATCCGCCGAAGACCGCTATACCCTCCTTGAAAAACTTTATGGGGACCGCGCCGGCCTGATCCATGGACGCATGAAACCGCTCGACAAAGATAAAATCATGCAAAAATTCGCAGGCGGAGAGCTGGACATTTTAGTTGCCACAACCGTGATTGAAGTCGGCGTAAACGTCCCCGAGGCCACCGTCATGGTCATCGAACATGCGGAACGGTTTGGCCTGGCGCAACTGCATCAACTGCGTGGACGCGTGGGTCGAGGATCGGATCAATCATCTTGTATTTTAATGTTCGCCAGTCCTTTATCCGAAACAGCCAAAGATCGCCTTAAAATCATGCGCGATACCGAGGATGGTTTTGTGATTGCTGAAAAAGACCTTGAACTCCGCGGCGCAGGTGAAGTCCTTGGCACAAAACAAAGCGGCCTGCCCGCCTTTCATTTTGTATCCCTTGACGATCATCGAGACTTATTAGCCATGGCGCACCAAGACGCGCGTCTTATTTGTGACAAAGACCCAGAACTCTCCACACGACGCGGTGACGCCTTGCGCACTCTTCTTTATCTATTCGAACAAGATGACGCCGTGCAGACGATCGGGAGCGGTTAAGTATTGACTTAATACCTAAACCGCTCTTTAATATCCATATATAAAAATGACCGCCATGAAACAAAGGTATTAAAATGAACTTACAAGAAATTTTTAAAAAAATAGCCCCCAAATGGGTCGCATCCATTCAAAAAGAAAAAGATGCAAAGAACATAACTATGGTGACAGGGGATTCTTTTAGCGGAGGTGGACCAAAATTCTTCGTATGCAGTTGGCGCGACAACACAAGCGGCCTTTCTATCCTGGTCTCCATATCTGACCATGGTTTCGCCAGGGTAAACACAGTTCAGGCCGAGTATAAAACAACGAAACCGAAAAGTTATTCCGCCCATACAACGCCAACAAGGATCAAGAATGCCTTGGCCACGATGATTGAAAAATCAGGGAAGCCAGCCCCAGATGAATTGAAAGAAGTGTTGGAAATTATGGGGCTTTTAAATGTAAAACCCGCCGCGCCAATGCGCAACACGATCTAAAGTCGCGTTCAGGTTTAGCTATTACCCTCTAACTTTTTCACACCCTCAGGGGTCACGATCCCTGCGGATACAACCAACTTCAACCCCTCTTCAACGCCCATATTTAAAATTTTGATATCTTTACGTGGGACAAACAATAAAAAACCAGATGTCGGATTTGGCGTGGTTGGAACAAACACGTTCACAAGTTCGTCTTTCGTGTGTTTTTGAACCTCGCCTTTGGACGTGCCCGTTAAAAACCCTATCACCCATATGTCTTTACGTGGATATTCAATCAGAACAACCTCGCGGAACGCATCAGATTGACTGGCGAACACCGTTTCAAAAATTTGTTTTGTTGCACCATAAAGCGACCGCACAACGGGCAAGCGGTCAAGAATACTCTCCCCGATTTTAACGAAAAACCGCCCAAGAAAGTTTGTGGTGAGCATCCCAACCAACAATAAAAAAATAATAACAACAATGACGCCAAGGCCTGGAATGGAAAATGGCAAGTATGTTTCAGGGTCATAGCGCGGCGGAATAAGTTTCGTCACACGGTTATCAACAAAATCAATAATCGTTGTGGTGAGCCACGCCGTAATTGTAATGGGCGCCGTGATCAACATTCCCGCGATTAAATAGCCCCTAAGGCGCGCAAGAAAGGATCTTTTTGAAGGATTTGTAATTTCTGTTTCACTCATGCCTCTAGTTATAGTAATAATTATGGCATGCGTATAGGTATTTTTGACAGCGGGCTTGGTGGATTGGTCATTGCGAATGCAATTCGTAATCATTTACCCCAATATGACTATGTTTATTTTGGGGACACATTGAACGTGCCCTATGGTGGTCGCTCGAAACAAGCCGTCTATCAACACACCGAACGCGCGATGGATTATTTAATGCGCCAGGAAAACTGCGCGCTTGTCATTATCGCTTGTAACACCGCCACGGCGCATTGCGGCCGCCTTCTTCAACAATTTTTCCTTGTTCGTGCCTTTCCAGAGCGCCGCATATTAGGCGTTGTGATCCCAACATTGGAAACATGCGTCGATGCAGGATATAAACGCATCGGCATGTTGGCCACCGCGGGCATGATCGAAAGCATGCTTTACGAGGAAGAACTTAAAAAACTTGATCCTGATATTTCCTTTTTCGGAAAGGCGTCCCCCCTTCTTGTTCCCATGATTGAAAATGATGGACAGGAATGGATCGAACCCGTCTTGGATGAATATCTTGCGCCCCTTACAAAAGAAAATATTGAATGCCTGATTTTGGGATGTACGCATTACCCCCTTCTTAAAAACCAAATACAAAAACGCGTCGGTGATGGCGTTAAACTGATCTCTCAAGACGAGATCATCCCCCATAAATTAACCGATTATTTAAAGCGCAACACGAGCATCGAAACAACGCTTTCAAAGAACGGAACAATGAAATACATCGTCAGTGATATGACCGACAGCTATAAAAAAGCTGCCTATAACATTGTGAAATCAGAGATCACGCTTGAGAAACCGCTTCGCTGGTGATAGAAAACATTATGTCAGACGCGCCCCTCATCTCAGTCATCACGCCCAGCTATAATTGCGAGAAATACTTGACGCGCACCATTGAGTCTCTTCAGGCACAAACAATGAAAGACTGGGAATGCATTATCATCGATGATTGCTCCACGGATAATAGCTTCGAAATCGCGCAAGAGCTTTCAAAAAAAGACTCCCGCGTAACGGCCCTTCAACAACCCAAAAACGGCGGGTCATCGGCCGCGCGCAATGCAGGACTTCGCATCGCAAAGGGGCGATACATAACCTTTATTGATGGTGACGACATCATCAAACCTTTTAAGTTCGAGGCTCAGCTCAACTTTATGAAGCGCAACAATTATGCGATCACCTATACGAATTACAGGCGCATGACGCCGGATGAGAAAAAAATTGGCATCCTTCAACGGAACCCTCATAAAATCACCTATAAACATCTTCTTCGTCATACGGCTTTGGGGACATTGACGCCTATTTATGACCGCACAATCATTGGCGAATTTTTCTTTGACGAAACCTTATCCGCGCGGATGGATTACGCCTTTTGGCTTGATGTTTTACGCGAAGGACACAAAGCGCACCGTTTTGACCGTGACCTTGCGCGTTATCGCCGTGGGCACACATCCCTATCAAGCAACCTCAACAGAGGCCGTAAAATCGTTTGGAAAATCCTTCGAGAACGTCAGAAAATAGCTTTCTTTAAAGCCTGTTGGTATTACCTCAGCTATATTTTCCACGCCAGCAAAAAACGCAGACTTTTCTAGAGTTTAAAGTAATATTTTGCGATCAAAGTAAACGTAATCCACATGATCACCATTAACGGTATCCCCGCCTTCATAAAGTCACGGAAACGGTAATGCCCCGGCCCCATCACCATTAAATTTGTCTGGTACCCAATCGGGGAGGCAAAGGAACAATTCGCACCAAAAACAACGATCGTTGCAAAGATAAGCGGATCAATATTCATGTTCGCCGCCAAATTCATCGCAATGGGCGTATATAAAATTGCACAGGCATTATTGGTCAATAAATTCGTCGTAATTGCCACCAATATAAACAGTATTGACGCCATCACTAACGGGTCATCTGCGTACGGCATAACGGTCAAAACACCAGCCAAGGCCGCCGCTCCTTTGGTGACTTGTAACGTCACACCAAGAGCCAAGGCCGCCCCAACCAGAAGGTATATTTTTCGATCGACGGCTCGCAAAGCCTGACGTAGGTTCAAACACCCGCTCGCAACCATGGCCATCGCCCCCGCGATCGAGGCCACAGGGATCGGTAAAAGSCCAAGGGCCGCAGACCCAATTGTCGCCAAAAAGATCAACATCGCGATCGGCGCCTTACGGGTCAACGGAAGGTCACGAATTGTACCCGCCATCACAATAAAATCTGGATTGGCACGCATTGATTCCAACGATGCCTGCGACGCAGCAATCAACAAAACATCACCCGATTCAAGGCGTACACGCCCCAAACGACGACGAACAACGCGTGCGCGACGCTGTATCCCCAAAACAACCGCGCCAAATTGCTTATCAAAGCCCGCTTGTTCCAACGACATATCAATCATACGGGATGTTGGTGTGATCATCACCTCGGCCAAAATACGGGATTTATGCGCTTCTTCTTCTTCTTTTGTGATTTCCGTATCCGTTTCAACGATATCCTGCATGTCTTCATCAGACAGTAAAAACCCTGGAAAACTTGCCAAAGCATCCATCAAAGATTGGCGCGTCGCAGCAACAATCACAATGTCTCCCTTTTCAATGGATGCACCCTCAAATGGAGGAAGCATCACGTGACCGCTTCGCTGTATCATGCGAACGCTCATATTTTCAAGGCCTGCGAATTCTCCGCCAACACATTCCATGCCGACAAGTTTGCTTCCCTCTTCTATATCAAGTTCAGCAATAAACTGTTTATCATTCCCCGTAAGCTGTGTCGCCAATGACGATCGATCAGGAAGGAACCGCGGAAGAATAAAGGCTACATAAATAAAGCCAACCCCCGCCATCATTAAACCAGGAACCGTAAAGTCAAAAAACCCAAGCGGTTCATATCCTAAATCCTGCATCGCGCTTGAAACAAGTAAGTTTGTGGACGACCCAATCAACGTTGTCATACCGCCCAAAATCGCGCCAAAGCTCAACGGAATCATCACACGGCTTTGTGATAAGTTCATATTCACGCACAGGCTTTGAAGGATAGGAATGGCCAAAATAACCAATGGCGTATTGTTCATTAACGCACTGGCCAACAAAACAAACGCAATAATAAAAACAACCGTGATCTTTGCGTACGATTTATCTTTTATTTGAAAAAGACGTGTGACAGGGCGCAACGCCTCTGTCATCAACATCCCCTGCCCCATGATGAGCAAGGCCAAAACAGCCATCAACGATGGGTTTGCAAACCCCGCCAACAAATGAGCCGGATTCAGTTGGTTTTTACCTGCCCCGTCCAATAACGGGAATATCTGTCCATAGACCAAAAGAACGGCAACAATAGACAGCGCCGTCATCTCCAGAGATATTTTCTCCTTTGCAAAGGAATACACCGCAAGCAACGTTACGATAATTCCAAACCACATGTGAAATTCAATATCAACAATCATTGCTCTGTACCGCTCCCGCCTGATGACCCTGAATAAGCCGTTGTTTCAAATTCACCAAGGTTTTTCAAACGAAACCGGGCGAAAATAGTTGTGCTGTTCGCGCCCGACGATCCCGTCTGCAAATCACGGTCCGCAACCAATGTAATCCCGAAGCAATCATCGTCATATCCAACGCCTAATTGAGATTCTCGTAACCCCTCATCTTCACCAAAATCATAAAGGCCAGATGCAATCACAGACCAGTTTTCATCAATTTGATGCTGAGCCGAGGCCTTGATCTGTTGTCGACTTTTCGTGAATTCCGTTCCCTTTGATCCTTTTTCAAACAAATATGTCGTCGAAAGACGNYRWRTCRYMRATAKMGSYWCYWRCRTMMAYTTCRTGGCGNNCCGNSATKCNARWKTTTSWYYRTCWAWYTGMACMCYATARTTNAAACTNNGMWMWTTMTCKYCMAANNTTGCGNNKWMAYMTKMCCYACRAWRTCRGAGMCTTGTTCWKMWARKCCYGATCCWTSKKGAAACGGRTTATCMKYATCATCAAAACGATAGCTTTGCCCCAAAAAGGCCGAAAACTCATCGCCTTTATCCGTATAATATCCAACATGCGTTCCGTAATTGACGCGGGTGCGATCTTCGACACGATCCAGCCCTGGAAAACGATCCTGAGAAAACAGATTTGATGTATCAATTTGCGCATCCTGAGAATCCTCATTCGGCACCTTATTATCATTATCAACATCAGGCCGCGCCGTCAGTGATATCATCGGTTTTATAACGATTTGCGCGGCCATTAACCGTTTTTGAAGTGGGTAGGAAATTTCCAGATTCGCCGTTGGAATAAAACGATTTTCAAATTTCGACTGGTCTTCAGCCGTGTCTGATTTTGCAACATCACGATCGCTTGTGTAATACATGTCCGCGCGCATCGAAAGATCAAGTTGAGACGTCAATCCCATCGGTAAAATGTCTTTTCTCTGCCACGAGGCCGTTGAACTTAAACGGTTCATATCCTGTTCGTTCCCTTCGCGGAACAAAGATAAAAACGAACTATCCCACGCGAAACGTCCACCAACTGCGGAATTGGGTGCCCCGACAAAACCCATATTGGCAAAGGGCAGAACATTCGGTTGATCCACATTTAAATCCGTCCGTAAATCTTGGAACGCCAATAATTCCACCGATCCGTAATCACGGTTATCAAACCGTTCCACATACAAACGGTTTTCCAAAACATCTTCGTCATCAATATCGTATTGATCCAAATATTGTTCATCACTGGCCAAGTAAATTTCAGATCCCGCGCGCCATTTACGGTCAATATTCCACAATCCATCAAGTTTCAAGTGACCACGGAATTTTTCATCTCTTTCACGCTCAACGCCGTTCAGCGTCTCTGTTCTCTTGGAATGAGCCAGTGAAGTTTGAACGGTCAATAACGCGTCATCGAACCGTTTTCGCGCCTCTAAATTCAATTGTGGTGTTTCGCGTGTAAAAAATCGAAGGCCCGCCGTCACATCCAAAGACGGGTCAACGACATGGTAATAGGGCATCATCACATTAAAGCCAAAATCACTTCCAAAGCCAATCTGAGGGGTTAAAAACCCTGTTTTTTGAATGACGCTTCCGTCAGGGTGACTAAAATATGGGGCATACATAATCGGCGCCCCCCATGCCTCGAACCGCATATCTTTATATGAAATAAGCGCACTATCTTTGTCATGAGTGACATCGGAGGCCCGAATTGCCCATGTTGGCGTTTCACCGGGGTTCGCCTCACACNCNTTACAGGGCGTATAACGTGCATCGACCAACACATGTTTYCGTGGGGATTCACGCGTTGCTGTCTTCGCCCAAAGGCGCGAGCCATCTTCCAATTCGGAATAAAGATTTTTTACAACGCCGCGGCGCATTTGATCGCTCAGCTCTAAACGCTCGGCAAAATGCGTATCCCCTGATGGGTCCACCAGGACAACGTCGCCTTCGGCATAGGCAAAATCATCAGCCACATTGTAAATTATTTTCTCGGCGCGTAAGATTTGGCCGTTTTGAACAACCTCAACCGCGCCTGTCGCCGTGATTGTATCTGCATTTTTCTCGTAAATCAGTTGATCCGCATCCATAACAAGCGGCATATCCGATTGAGGCAACGCCGCAAAAGACGTCCCAAGCGGAAAAACAGATAAAAGAGCTGTTAAAATGAATGAAAAAATGACCATCGAACTATTGTGAAACTCTGGCTTTCCAGTGTCAATCAGACCTTGGGGTCTATACACCGATTATTCTATTTTCCGTTCCCCATAAAGGCCGGAAGATCATCGCCAAACCCTTGTGGTGACGGTGTGTCATCATCGTTATAGCGCGTATTTTTAGGTTTCACGTGGGTCTCTTTTTGCGGCTTTGGAGCGGTTTTGACTTCTCTTTGAACCGTTGGTGACTTTGGAGAGCCTTGTGGCTTTGGAGAGCCTTGTGGCTTTTGACCACCGCCTTCCTCAATACGTTCAATCGAATTTCCAATCAACGATTCAATCGCGGTCAAAAACTTTTCATCTTCAGGTAAACATACAAAAGAGTAAGCCTCGCCTGTTTTTCCTGCGCGGCCCGTCCGACCGATTCGGTGCACGTAATCTTCGGCGTTCATCGGTAATTCCATGTTAAACACATGACCGACATTCGAAATATCAATGCCGCGTCCTGCAACATCACTGCACACAAGGATTTTAATTTCGCCGCTCTTGAATTTGTTCATGGTTTGCGTTCGTGCGGCCTGAGCCATGTCACCGTGAAGCGCGCCAGCATTAACGCCCGCCTTCATTAACGCCGTTGTATATCCATCAATATCCCGTTTACGATTGCAAAAAACAAACGCCGAATCGACTTTTTTCTCGCGCATATAACGCACAAGCGTGCTTGTCTTATCACGACGCGATTTCAACATAATCAATTTCTGTGTCACCGTTGATGCCGTTGAGGCCTGCGCCGCGGCT
This sequence comes from Alphaproteobacteria bacterium, assembly GCA_002401195.1. Lineage (GTDB taxonomy): Bacteria > Pseudomonadota > Alphaproteobacteria > Micavibrionales > UBA1664 > UBA1664. Next base: position 825 of record NVSI01000045.1, on the reverse strand, counting down.
TCTATTTTCTTTGCATTACTCATAAATTTTTCAGCCAATTTTTGAATAGGCTTTGCAAATGTCGCAGAAAATAACAATGACTGCTTCATCGGTGGTAAAATTTTCATGATTTTTTCGATATCGGGGATAAAGCCCATATCCAACATACGGTCCGCCTCGTCAATCACAAGAAATTTAATATCGCGAAGCAATACATTCCCACGATCAAACAAATCCAACAAACGCCCTGGTGTCGCGATTAAAATATCTACGCCACGTTCCAATTTCGAAATCTGGTCAGAGGCCTGCACCCCGCCCACGATTAATGCGTGAGACAATTCCAAATATTTTGAATATTTTTCAATATTTTCTGCAACCTGAGCCGCCAATTCGCGAGTCGGTGCCWAAACAAGAGCCCGCGGCATCCGTGCCTTTGCAATGCCGCCTTGCAGAATTTCGATCATCGGCAAAGTAAAGGACGCTGTTTTTCCTGTTCCTGTCTGGGCAATGCCGATAACATCACGCATCATCAAGATCGCGGGGATGGCCTTGGCTTGAATTTCAGTTGGGTGTGTATAGCCTGAATCATCCAGTGAACGGAGAATTTTTTCGTCGAGGCCGAGGTCTTTGAATGTTATATCTGTCAAAATTATACTTTGTTTTTTATCTCTTTAATTAAATAATTGGCATCCCGTACGGGATTTGAACCCGTGTTGCCGCCGTGAAAGGGCGGTGTCCTAGGCCTCTAGACGAACGGGACGCGAGAGATGTTTCCTAAAACGTGCCTGTTTATAATGTCTTTCCCCGATACAAATCAAGTGTTTTTTTGTACTTTTTTCGAATTAA
>NVSI01000044.1 GCA_002401195.1 Alphaproteobacteria bacterium | reverse complement strand
GAACGGGCCAGAGGTGCCTCGTTGACGGAAGCGGCCGAAACCCATCAGCTCGTGGCCATTTCTCTGCCGCCAGCGGCGCAAAATAATAGCGATGAAAACTTGCAAGCTATCCAGCTTTATCAAACATACCCTGAAATGCTGAACATACTTTTTGAGCTGGACGAACTGGTTGAAAGTAATATTGAGGAAACCGAACATGGTGATTTTTATGCCTTAAGTGTGGATCAAATCATTCCAACAACCCAACCGGAACTAGCGCAGATAACCGATATTGTACGAGCAGCATGGTTGGCCAACGCCAACATAAAAGCCATACAAGAAGTGGCCGAAACCATCAAAACCTCGCTAGAAACCGGTGTTGAAACTGCGCAATTTCTCACCGCCTATCCGGGTAGTTCTATTGAGATCGCTATTTTAAGCCGCTATGAACCGGAACCCTCCTTGCCACCGGCGTTGGCGCGTCAATTATTTGAGCTGGCCCCCGGCGAAGTGTTTTTTGCATTGTCAAACGCCGGTGATCAATTGGTGGTATCTCGATTGCAATCGGTGATCCCGCCTTCTGCTGTTGATGATGAAACTTTGCGGGTATTGAGCGGACGTTTGGACCGAGAATTGGCTCAAGATTTAGAAAACCAATTCATTAGCGGTCTTCGTGCCGCCTACACCATTCGTCAGGATGCGCGCTTGCGGGCGTTAGCGCTGGGCGAAGATGGCTAATCAGCACACCCAAAATAGTTTTGAGGCGTTTCGAGCCGCTTGCCYACGCGGTGAGCCATATTTGGCCACCCAGATGGTCAAGAGTTTCGAATAAGGCATCGCGGCGCGTTGAATCGAAATGCGCGCATATTTCGTCGAATAATAAAACGGGTGGGGCGCCAAATCGTTTTGCGGTCAAGGACGCGTGCGCCAATATCATTGTGGTGAGGAGGGCCTTTTGCTCTCCGGTCGAACATTGCGCGGCGGATTGGTTTTTATCTGTGTAAATAACGGACAGGTCACTGCGATGGGCGCCGACATGGGTTCGTCCTGTCATGGCATCAGATTGCCTGAAATCTTTTAATTTTTGGCGCAAACGATCCTCAACGCAGAGGGCGGATTGATTCTGAAGTTCTGTTTCTGTATCGCCCATAAGATTGAGTTTTGCGAGTGGAAAGTTTTTATGTGGCGATTTTTGAATTTCTTTTTGTAGTTTTTCTAAAAGATCAAGGCGCGCGGCGATAATGGCGACGGCCGTTTCGGCCAGGATGTTTTCAATGCCTGTCAGCCATGTTGCGTCGGGAATCGTGCCTTTTTCATGGGCGGTTTTAAGGATGTTGATCCGTTCGCGCATTGCCTTTTCGTATCGTGTAAGGCGCCCCGTATGAGCGGGGTCAAAGGCCGCAACCATGCGGTCAAAAAACCTGCGGCGCTCCGATGCGCCTTGTAAGAACAGCCCGTCCATTTGCGGGGTGAGCCAGATCGTGCGGAAAATTTCACCTAAATCCTGTTGAGATTTAACGGTGTCACCATCGTGGCGAATAAGTTTTTTGTCCATGCGATCTGGGTTGCGTCCAACACCAAGGCGCGATGTGTCGCCGTCTATATCTGTGATTTGTGCTGATACGGCCCAAGGCGAAGGGGCGCTAGAGGATTGACAGTCGGGGATGCTGGCGCCGCGTAGTCCGCGCCCAGGGGAAAGGAGGCTGATCGCCTCAAGGCAATTTGTTTTCCCAGCACCATTTTCACCAACCAGAATGATGAATCCATTACCCAAGCCGTCAATGGACGCAGAATCGTAATTCCGAAAATTTGTAATGNTGAGGGAGGTAATGTGTGTCATGTACGTTCTTTTTATATCTTCATGTCATTCCCCGAATTTGAGTTGTCAAATTCTAGGGAAATCTAGAATTGTTATTATGGTCTCTAGATTGCCTTAGAATTCTCTGTCGATAATTCAGGCAATGACGTCTTCTTTTTTTGTAAAGGGTGGATCGAATGGAGATTTGTAATACTTGAAATTATCAGGCAAAAGCGCCCCGATATCATCAGGGCGCTTTTCAATCCAGATAGAGTGCATTTGTTCTATCCRTTTTTCTACCTTATGCATTTTTTAAACGCGCAAAGGCATCAAAACGTAAAGAGACGAGCTGTCCTCGGTATCTTGGATGATTGTTGGGCCGCCTGAATCCGCTAGAATTATACGGCAACGATCGCTACTCATTTGTGCTGTGATATCCAACAGGTATTTTGAATTAAACCCGATTTCCAAAGAGGCATTATCATTTGAGATTTCGATATCTTCGGTCGCAGAACCTGAATCGGCGCTTTGTGCGCTCAATGTCATTGTTGAACCATCGATCGCCAATTTAACAGCGCGCGTTTTTTCAGATGAAATTGTGGATACGCGGTCAATTGCGGATGTAAATAATTTTGGGTTTACCTCAACAATTTTGTCGTTTCCTTGGGGGATTACTTTTTGATAGTCAGGGAATGTTCCGTCGATCAATTTAGATGTCATTTTCACATGGTCAAATTCAAAGCGTACTTTGTTTTCTGACAGGTTGATTGTGATAACGTCCGCTGCTTCTTCGATGAGTTTACGAATTTCAGCCACAGTTTTACGAGGGATGATAACGCCGGGCATGTCTGCCGCGCCTTCGGGAAGGGGCATTTCAAATTGAGCCAAACGGTGACCGTCCGTTGCAACCGCGCGTAAAACGGAAACGCCGTTGCTTTCGGCCGCGTGAACGTAAATACCGTTCAGGTAGTAGCGTGTTTCGTCATTTGATACGGCAAAGCGTGTACGGTCTATTAATTCGCGTAAATCTTTGGCGGGGATCGCCAATGTTGACGCCATGTCACCTGTTCCAAGTTCAGGAAAATCAGAAACMGGAAGGCATGAAAGTTTAAATTTTGAACGGCCTGATGTCACTGTCATCATGGCGCCACCCGGTTCCAACGCCAAATCGACCTTCGCATCGTCGGGCAGTTTACGAACGATATCGTGAAGTGTATGGGCGGGCGTTGTTGTCGATCCTTCGGCGGCAACGTTTGCGGCCACTGATTCGTTGATTTCAAGATCCATGTCTGTGGCTGTTAATGTTAACATGCCGTCCTTGGCGTCAAGGCGAACATTGGACAAGATAGGAATAGTATTCCTCCGTTCCACAACGCTTTGCACGTGGCTTAGGGCTCTCATTAAATCAGCGCGATCGATGGTAATTTTCATCTCTATTCCTTTGTATACTTATGATTGTTTACGATACTAAACGCAAAAGCCCTCCAGTCAAGCGGATTGCTTGTCATGGAGGGCTTTTAAAAGCGTTTATTGTGGATATTTATCCCTTAAGCGTGCGCATCAATGTTTTGACCTCGTCAGCAAAGGCAATATCGCCACCGATTAACTCGTCAATTTTACGAACCGCGTGCATCACTGTCGTATGGTCACGACCACCAAATTTACGGCCAATTTCAGGCAAGGAGCGCGGCGTCAATTTTTTACACAGATACATGGCCACTTGGCGTGGGCGCGCAACATTGCGGCTGCGGCGGCTTGAATGCATGTCAGACAGGCGCAATGTGTAATGTTCAGCGACTTTGCGTTGGATTTCATCAATCGTGATGCGGCGCTCGTATGACCGTAAGACATCAGACAAAATGTCTTGGGCGGCAGCAAGCGTCGTCACTGTGCCCGTCATGTCGGCTTGAACGGCTAGGCGGTTAAGCGCGCCTTCAAGTTCACGGATGTTTGATGTGATTTTGTTGGCCAAGAACACAGCAACATCCTCGGGAAGAGCAAGGCCCATGATGGCCGCTTTTGATTTGACGATATTCAGGCGAAGTTCCAATGTTGAAGGGCGGATATCCGCAACCAATCCCCATCCCATACGAGATCTAAGACGCTCGTCAAGGCCTTCAAGGTCCATTGGGGCGCGATCTCCGGCGATGATGATTTGTTTGCCATTATCAACAAGGGCGTTGAATGTGTGGAAAAATTCTTCTTGTGTGCTCTCTTTGCCAGCGATGAATTGAATGTCATCGATCATAAAGACATCAACGTTACGAAGCTGTTCTTTAAAGGCCATGGAGTTATTGTCGCGAAGGGCGCGCACAAACTGATACATGAATTTTTCGGCTGATAAATATAAAACTTTCTCATGTCCCTTTTCACGAAGGGAGCGTGCCATGGCGTGCATCAGGTGCGTTTTTCCAAGACCAACAGAGCCGTAAACATATAAAGGGTTAAACGGCATGCCTTCGGCTTCGATCACGCGGCGGCAGGCAGCGTGTGCGAATGCGTTCGGGTCACCAACAACAAATGTTTCAAATGTAAAGCGTGGGTCAAGAGGCGCCGAAAGGGAGTCTTCTTTTGGTGTCTCAGAAGAAAGTGTCGCATTTTGGTTCGCTTGTTCTTTTGAGGCTTTGGCTTGCATTGCTTCGGGTTGAATTTGGCTTTGAACCTGAACAACAAATTGAAGACGTTCAATAGTTGCATGTTGTTTTTGACACAATTCAAGAATTTGGTCTTGGTAATTGCCTTGGATCCAGTCGCGCATAAAGCGTGTTGGAACGGAAATTTCCATCGTCCCTTGATAGTAAGCCTGAAGAGCCATTGGTTTTAACCAGCTGCGGAAAACCGCCTCGCCAAATGTCGTGCGCATAGATTGGTAAACCACGTTCCATGCTTCTAATATTTCTTTTGGTGGTTCGACATTGAATTCCTCAAGTGCGACGACGTTTGATGCTCCCATTATATTTCCTTCTTTTTTTGACATTTTAAAATATTCTTCCTTGTTATCCACAATCAAAATACACCCCTGTATTTTGAGATTAGCCTTTTAAAAAGGCATAATAATCCACGCGCGGCATCACCTATGTATGCCGCCTTTTCAGGCGTTTTTGGCCGTCTATCGATACACACATATGCATGTAATTAAGTCATGCTCTTTTTGTGTGTGATCAAGTCTTAATGACTGGATTATTTTTTGATCTTACAAAATAACTGTGGATGAATTCAAGAGGAGAATGATAAAAAAACTAAAAAGGAAATTTTATTATCAAGGTTTTTATTATAAACGCAGAAAGGGCGCCAAGAGCTTTGCTCGCGGCGCACATGCGGGAAATATACAAATTTAGACTTAGGATTTACCCTTTAGTGCCTTGATACTTGCAGACAGACGAGACATTTTTCTTGATGCAGTCTTTTTGTTCAAAACCCCTTTTGAAACACCACGAAAAATTTCAGGCTGTGCTGTTTGCAATGCTGTATCAGCAGCCGTTGCATCGCCGCTTTCAATTGCGACCATAACTTTTTTAATAAATGTACGAATGCGTGAACGGCGATTACCGTTGATCACTTCGCGTCGTTCATTACGACGAATACGTTTTTTTGCAGATGCATGATTAGCCATAGCGACTTTTACCTTCTCAATTTATTCATTTAACTCGTGCGTTTTATCTTTATGTGCCCCAGATGTCAAGGAAAACGCGCATTTTTTTTGAAACTATTTTTTGAGAATTTCTGAGGTCTTTTTCTTAACTGTTTGATTGGAAAAGAATAGCTGTGCTTGAACCCTCTGGATCGCGTTGAATATCAAGCGATAGCGCATGTTCGTTTTTTGTAAAGTGCGTCGCAGAAAGAGGTGTCCAACCAAGAGAGGATAGAGATTGCGCATAATAAGCGTGAATGGCGTCAATGGATGGGCATTGCGCCTCGCACCATGWGAAGGCCTCTATAATGCGTCCCGATGGCTTATCAAAGATCATTGTGTCGTCTTGTGAGATTTGAAATCCATTCATTAATGGAACACCGTCAAAATAGGGAATATTTTGATCTTGCGCCGCAAGGGTCAATGGACAAAACAATAAAAACAGCGATAAGAGAATGATTTTCATACCGTATAGTCTACGCGTGTTTTACAACGACGTAAAATAAAGAAGAAATTTTTATCCGCGCGCAGGGGCGGGGGCCGTTGCTTTTTTCTTTTCGACTTCTGGAATGATGTAATCGTTGCGGCTATCCGCGTTTTTGAGTGTCGAGGCGTATGCTTTTACTTTTTCAAATGCGCTCAATGCTTTGCCATTTTTCCTTTTTTGAGGAATATCATTTTCTGCGATTGTTGTTCCAGCAAGGCTTGCGCCCGTTGCATCAATCATGGCGGCGCCGGCGGATCCTGAGAAAATAAGGCTATRGAGAGCGTTGTTTGTGTTCGCGATGACGTGACAGGCGCGGGCTTGGAATGATTTTTCGTTAATTTTGGAGGAGGCGTATGTTCCCAAAAGCATCGAAGCCATCGGGGCTAGCTCCCAAAGCTCTTGTTTAAAGTAAGCAATAGCGCCTATCGAGCCCATCCCAACGATACCAAAACCAAGGGCGATCCTATTTCTGAGGGGTTCAGATTCTTTTGTATCTGGCATCATGGCCATGACCAACCCCCGCGTTCCCGCGATTCCGGCCATAACCGCATATCCCGTCGCGCCAAGCATTAATTTTTGAGCGCATAAAGAAAATGCAATTGGAGCGCCCATAGCATTTTTATGTTTGTTGTTTTCCATGCGGAGCATCACGAAAACGGAGCTGAGTGCAAATGCGCCCAAAACGGATACGGTTGAAAGGGATGTTCCTGATGTCAGGTAAATGGAAAGCGGTGCCAAGGATATTTTTGCAATGGAGAAACTTTGACCGCCGATAGACTTTTCTTTAAAGCGCTTGGGGTACGACGTAACGATATGCCTGCTTTCTTGGAGGGCACCGTTCAGGTTGGATTTATATGTGTTAAAACGATCTTTAAGGTCTGACATGGGTATTGTTCTTTCGTTTTTTTTTAAACAATACACGAGATATTAAAATATGTCAATTAATTATTGTGCGGGTTAGCGGCCTGTTTTTCCAGGTTGTTGTACGGGGGATATGTTTTTGGCCTTCAGGCCTTTGCCGTCACCATCGCCGCCTTGGGCGTATTCATCCATAGTTGGAGGAGAAAAGAGCCCTGCCGTTAACGCGTCCGCCGCAGATTTTAAGATTTCTTTGACTTCGTCGCTCAGGTTTTCAGGAAGGATTGTTGCGCCGCCGTCTGCCTTTTCCGCGATCGCGTCTTCAACGGAGTATTCTTCGCGGGATACTTCTTTTATAGGAGATTTGGAATCGCCAGATCCGCTAGAGCTTGTGTCCTCTTCTTCGCCATCATCGCTCTCGGCGTTAGTGTCGGCCTTTTCGGGGGCGTTCATGATCTCTTGCCACGACATGTCCGTTTTTCCATCAGGGGTGGTCGTGGCCGTGCTTGTGTCGTCAGCCTTTTGCGCGATTTCTTCTTTTTTCTCGGCTTTGGCGGCCATGGCTTCTGGATTTTGGGTGGCATATAAATGAGCCAACGCCATCGCACCTTGTTCGGTGGAGGGTAGGTTCGAGTCGTTCGCGTTTGTTAGGCCGTCAATGAGAGTTTGTAAATTTTCATCCATTGGCGTGTTCACGTCTGCGCTGGCGGCTGTCCATGTTTTGCTGGCAAGGCGGTCGCGCATCGCGGCAATGTTTTTGAGATTTTTAAGGACGTAGTCGTCCGTTTTTTCAAATCCAATAAGTTTTTGAACGCGCATGGCCTTTGCGTGCCCTGGGTTGGAATAAAAGACATCGATTTCGTGAACAACATTTGCAAAGTAAAGGCCGGCTTGGCCTTCTTTATACCCTTGAAGTTCGTCATATGAAATACGATCATAAAATGTAACAGACGCTTGTTGTTGTGAATCAAATCCACCTGTGAGGGACCCTGCGTTTACGGCAAATCCAGAAACCTGTGTCACAATTGCTTTTCCGATTGTTTTTTCAAAAAAGTCTTTTGTTTGCGTTGGGTCTTCTAATTTTCCAAAAATTTTAATGTTACAGTTCGCAGTGATAGAGCGCGCTTCTTCTTTAACGCGCTTTTCAAGGGCTGGTAAATCCTGCGCCGCATAGACAAGCGCAAACCCAAGAGATCGCGCTTGCGCAGCCATCACGGCCATACCGTCTGTCGCGTAATACCCGACCTCGTCAAAAATTGTCACAAAAGGCGTGGCAGAATGTGTTGGTTTGTTTTCAATAACTGTGGATGAGGTTCCTTCAACGGTTGATCCAAGTGTGGTTCCCATCATTCCTTTAATTGTCGCAGCAACAATTTTACCAAGGTTGGCGGTTTCATCGCTTGATTTTTCAAGGGCGGGGATCAAAACAACAAGCATACGGCGGTTCAAAACAACATCGATCATATCAACATCGGCGCAATTAACGTCAAAAATATAGCCATAGTCATCACCAAGAGATTGCAATGAACGCGTGAACTGCATGGTGAGGTAACCGTGCTGTTGTTTTGGGACTTGTGTATCTGTTTGCGGTGTGTCGGGCCCCATCGGCTTGTCTTGGCCGTTATCATCAAACGCTTCATCAGCGTAACCGGGCAGCGTATCAAGATACCCTTTGATCGATTCACGAAGCTTTCCAGGGAGAGATTCATTGCGCGAGAGTTTTACAACCTCTGGAAAATTCATGGCATTTCGGATTGAGCTAACGGCTAGAGGTATTCCATGATTGTCGCGCATATAGGTCAAGGCAGGCATCAAGGAACCAAGAAGGGACACGGCCCGCTCTTTCCACATGGCGTTATCACCTTCAGCCGCGGGCATAAGGGATACGAGTAGGTTTGTCAGGTAACCGGCGGACCCGCTTGAGAATGGATTCATCGAATTTGAGGGCGCCTTTGTGTCCGAGTTCCCTGTCATATAGTTCAAAACAAGAAGGTCATCATCACGGCCAAATCGACGGCATAATGCTGATAAAGAAGACCATAAATCCGTATCGGCCTTACCATCAACGTAAACAAAACCAGACCCCCATGTCAGGGCGTTTGCTACGATGGATTTTAACCCTTCGGTTTTACCGGAACCTGTTGTTCCTAAATAAAGTGTGTGTGTGCGGATGTCGCTGTTGGTGAACCAAACTTCCTCGCTGCTGGTTTTTTTATTTCCAAGGAACATAATCCCTTCGGCGACGCCATTGCGTCCACCACCTTGGTTGTTCTCGTCAAAAAACTTTGAATGAGACGGAAGTTTGTAAGGGAGTTGGCGTGGAATTTTGTGGAGCCAGTATGCGTAAAACAGTGCAAATAAAAATAAAACATCCATAAACGCAGTGACTTTTGGGAAAAAGATCGATGCGACAAGGATCAAAAGAAACGTTATGGCCGCATTCCCTGAATTGGAAAACCAGTCATAAAGTCGCGCTCCCAAAGGGCGCGTATCACGCAAGGCGTGATCAAGTCCGTAACTGTATTTCCGTTCGTCTAATGCCATTTTTCTATTCTTACCTTAAAACAAACGTCCAGATCGACGCTTTAAGAACGCGTCAGCCGATAAAGGAACCCCAACGGCCTTCATATCTTGTGAAGGTTCTGTTTTTGTCGTTGTTTCTTGTTGTTGTGGCTGTGGCGCTTTTTCGGTTTCTGGCGCAGGCGCATCGCTCGATGTCAGGGATTCAATAAACTGAGAAGGGCTGAATGAAAAAGAAGACAGTGATGGCAGGCTTTTTGTGCCGGATGTAAAAAAGGCAAGGGCTGCAATCACTGTAACAATTTTTAGACCGCACCATATGTATTGTACAAAAGTTTTTCTGTCGCCGCCGACGGCTTGGGTTGCCTTTTCCATCGCGCGGATGGCGGGGCCTTTTTTCGTGTAATACCCTAAATCTTCAGTCGTGATCGTTGTGCCGTTGGATGTGACTTTTTGCAAAACAAAAAATCCGTCATCGCTTGATTCCACTTTTAATAAAAGGGATGGATGTTCACGCAAATTAATGATCCAGATAACGGGCGTCACAGCATCGGTGAGGGACAAGACAAGTTGAGAGTCCTTGATATGAGCCTTTGAACAGGTTGATCCAAGTAAATTTTTAATCATGATTGATATCCTATACGTTCTATAATTCTTTTTATCATGTTCCTGCCGGTTTCATAACACCCTTATTTTTTGAAGGGGCTTTTTTATTTTTTAACATACTGAAATCCAACTGTGGAATTGGACTTGATGCGATCTTGTCATTCAAAAACGCATCCAAAACCTTCACGGCGTCGATTACCATTGATTTAGGAATAGGGCGTTGCACTTGTTTTTCCGCGCGATAGTGGCTCATGGCGCCCATGGCCTCGGCGTGGAAGGCTTGGCGTCCTAAATTGTTTAAAGGGTACCATAGAGGCCTGTCATGGCCACGAAGCCATACAAATTGCGCTGGGGCAAGGACGCCACCTTCGGAACGGGCAAAGGCAAGCGCGCCAATAAGCGCCGTTGTAACAAAGGCGTGGCGGTTACATTGTTTCAGGGTCGGGCCTGCAATGTTTTTGTTTTTCACATTCATTTCCAGTGTGTTCGAGTTGCAAAATGAAAAAGGCCGCAG
>NVSI01000043.1 GCA_002401195.1 Alphaproteobacteria bacterium | reverse complement strand
CCTCGGCGACCATCAGGAGGGCAAAGCGCTTGCGCCAGAGACCTTGAAGATCGTATGACGGCGTTTTACGAGAAGCAATATGATGTCTTGCTGGCCACCAATATTATTGAATCGGGTATTGATGTCCCAAGTGCGAATACAATGATTGTTCATCGCTCGGACATGTTCGGATTGGCGCAACTTTATCAAATCCGTGGGCGGATTGGCCGATCGAAAATTCGCGCCTATGCTTATCTGACGTATCAAGGAAACCAACGCCTCTCGGAAACATCTATGAAACGTCTGGAAGTGATTGGGCAATTGGATACATTGGGCGCAGGGTTTCAGCTTGCATCCCATGACATGGATATTCGCGGGGCAGGGAACTTGGTTGGTGAGCAACAATCAGGGCATATCAAGGAAGTCGGCGTAGAGCTTTACCAACAAATGTTGGAAGAGGCAGTCGCCGCCGCGCGTGCGGGCGTCAATAACGAAACAATTAACGATATGAAGGCGGCACAAGAATGGTCGCCAAATATTAATTTGGGTACATCGATTATGATTCCAGAAACCTATGTACAGGATTTATCCGTGCGGATGGGGCTGTATCGCCGTATCGCAAACATTGATGAAAGCGCCGAGATCGAATCCTTTGCTGCGGAAATGATTGATCGCTTTGGGTCTTTGCCTGATGAGGTTGAGAATTTACTTCAACTCATCACGGTTAAACGATTGTGTAAGCAGGCAAATATCGCCTCCATCGATGCGGGGCCAAAGGGCGTGATCATGGCGTTTTATAAAAATGAACCGCATAATCCTGCCGCGTTGATGCAATATTTACAGGCCAAGGCAGGGACGGTGAAGTTGCGCCCCGATCAAAAACTGTTTTTTCCACGCGGATGGTCCTCAACAGATCAACGTGTCAAAGGTGTTAGAAATATTTTGAAAGAATTAATCTCTCTCTGATATAGTTTTGGACATGAAATATTTTTTGATTCTCTGTTTTCTTATTTTTCCATTGTCCGCGCACGCGAAACAAGGGCCCAATAAAGATAATCTTTTGACGGTTGATCAACTGACGCGTTCTCATCACGAGGGCGGGGTTTTTCAATTACTGCAATGGAGCAAAGACCACACATTGTTTGTGTCAGCCTTGTTGTTGACGGGCTTAAACGAGGAATTGGATAAAAATAATTCTTGGACGGTTATGGCGCCCACAAACAGGGCTTTTTCAAAGCTTCCACGCGAAAAAGTGCATGAATTATTTGCCCCCGAAAATCGTGAAAAATTAAAACATTTGATGAAATATCACCTGCAAAAAGGGGGCTTGTTATTAACGGATAGCCTGCCTGTTGGGTCATCCCGTTACACAACATTCAATGGCAATGATATCGTGATTACAAAGGACTATCGCGGCGTTTTGTTGAATGGATCCTATTTGATTGCCGCGGATTTAAAGGCCCGAAATGGCGTTGTTCATTTCGTAGATCGATTGATTTCTCCGTAAAAGACACAAAGCTGTGTTTAATTCCGTAAATAAAATTGCAAAGCTTCACGCCGTCTGTTAATTATTTTATATTCGTAAAATAAAATAAGAGCGGGATGGGGGCAACCATGGCAAAAACACACAGTGCAGGATCATTGAATTTACTAGGTATTCTTGAAACCGACGACCAGTACGCGTTGATGTTGGTCAATAAAATGATTTTAGGCCTGTTAGAGTCCGTTGATTACAAATCCAAACTTGGATATAAAATTTGCTCCGGGATGGAGGCAAGTTTTACAGAGTTTTTCGAGGCTGTTGGATCCACTTTTCCAGTGAACCGAAAAAAAGAAAAGAACAATCGTCAAGTTTACAGTGGCCCACCTCAAAATAATAAAGTTGAGAAAAAAGACTGGGAGGCTTTGACCGAATATTTTGAGGCTCAGGTCGCGATGTATGAAGAGGAAAAACCAAAAAAATCCGCGTTTTTAAAAAACCTTAAACGACTGACGAAATTGGTTGGTTTTAATCAACTCCAAAAAGAAACATTGTCGTATGTGTATGCGATATTCGCAACGGACCCATCCTATAGTAAATTTTTTAGTGATGTTCTTCATGGACAATCTTCTAAATTTCCTGCATTCATCGCCATCGCAATGGGCGCCCCAGAAAAATATAAAGATATTGCAAAATACTTTGGGCAATCGGGTGTTTTCTCGCGCTATGGCCTTATCGAATATGAAGGTTTGGACGCGGATGATGAGGGTATTCCATTAATTGAAGAGTTTTTGAAAATGCAAATGTCAGATAGCGACATTGCAGATGAAGATTTAGTTGAGGCTTTGATCGGTAAGGCCACGGAGACAGAGTTAACGGTCARGGATAATTTTCCGCATCTTGCGCTAGAGGCCGGCAGAATTGAAAAAATTGTAAAGGCCGCTCAAAAACAAAAGAAACGGGGTGTGAATATTGTGATTTCAGGGCCAACAGGGTCAGGGAAGACAGAATTTGTAAAAGCGTTGGCAAAAATGATGGACATGAATCTTTTTGCGATCGGGGAATCTGAGGCTGATAACACTCAATTTAGCGCAGACGATCAAAAAGTCGCGGCCAAAAGAATTTCAAGCCTTTTACGGGCGCAAGCCATTTTAAAAGGACAAGAAAAAACGATTTTATTGATGGATGAATTTGAAGATTTCGTTTCAAATAAATCAGACAGCAGTAAGCAAGCGGACCCAGACAGTAAAATTGCGTTAAACCGATTGTTGGAAGAAAATTTCACCGTTACGTTTTATAATTGTAATGATATTAATAAATTTCACGATTCATTTAGAAACCGTTTCTTTTCATCCTTGTTTATCGGCTATCAACCAACAAAAATTCGTCAAAATATCTGGGCACATCATTTGAAATCCAATGGTTTGAAACATGATTTAAAAACGGCATTGTCTTTGGCACGTCGTTATGAAGCTCCACCGCGGAATATTGGAAATGCGTGTTCTTCTGTGGCGTTGCAAGGAGGTGATATAGCGTTAATTCATGATGTTATGCAAGACGCAGCAAAAATTTCCAAAGGCCAAGGCTTTGCCTTTGATACATCTTATGAAGTTCCTGAGAATTACGACGTCAACCTGATTTCATCCCCTGGCGATGTTAAACAATCGTCCCAATCGTTGCAAAACATGTCGAGCCAAAATGCGCCACATACTCTTTTGATCGAAGGGAAGGCGGGAACAGGAAAATCCACATATGCCTATTATCAGGCCGAAAAAATGGTTCGATCCGTCATTGCCGCGGATATGAAAGACATTGTTATTCCAACTCAATTTGCAACACCAGAAATGAATATGGTGGGTGCCTTTATGTCGGCACTGAACACCAATTCACTTCTTGTTCTTGATAATATGGAGGCGATGTTTCAGAACATTAGTGATGGAGACAAAGAGTCTTTGATGGAAACATTTGGAACCTGTGTCTCCATTCATAAGGCGCCTATTATTTTAACAACCCAAGATAGATCCTTAATTGATGAAGGTTTTAGAGCCTTTATGGATGATGAAATTAAGTTTACAGCCATGGATGAGGAAATGCATAAAAAGGCGGCCAAAACAATTTTTGGAAATAAGATGATTCCAGATTTCAGAAATGGTGTAGCGATTGGTGATTTTTCACGCGCGGCGCGCTCTGTAAGATCAATGCCAGAGGTTGCAGCCAACAAAAAAGTGATCGAACGCAGAATTGCGGCGTCGGCCTCTTCTGATTCTGGTGCGTCTCTTGGTTTTGTTAAAGGGAACCAACCGAAATAAATTTTCGAAATTTCCAATTTTGATGTAATCGTGGCATACTGGTAGGCAAGATGAGTTTAAATTATACTGAAAACCGCATAAAAGAGGCTTTGCGCCTTAGCAATGGAAACATGGCGCAGGCGAAAAAACAGATTTTCGCATGGCTTTACGAGGATCATAAGCTTCTTCTTGATATGACGCGTCCGCATTTGAATGGGATTACCGCTTTTGCGCTATCGCGTGTTCAATCGCGTATGACAAAATCAAATGAAGAGATTCTAGAAGATCAAGCGCAAGAGGCCGCGCAATCTCAAAGTAAAAAGCAATCCATGGGGAAAGACATTCTAAAGGGCTTTGCCTCCAAAANTGCACAAGAATTTGGTCAGGAAAATTACAGCACGCCGTTACGGTCAAAGGCCGCATCGCAAAAACATATCGATACAATGCATATGTTGGCGGCGACGGCAAAGAAAAAACTGGCAGAAAACGGTTAATTTACACCTATTTTTACGTCTATATATTGCGGTAATTATTAGGAGAATAATGCTGTGATCGATAATAAAAAACATAATGGAAATCTAAATCTTTTAACCCCAATGAAGCAGATGTCTTTTTGGGGTGTTTTACCAAATAGCAAGATTGATCCAAAATCTGCTCTTGAAAAAGCATGCCCAGATATTTGTTTTGTGGCTGAATTGTTGACCTTGACGATATCTAAAGGCATAATTTGTCGTAACGGTCAAAAAATTGAAGGCATTGCAAAAGTCGGTACAAATATTCTTCAAAAAAAGATGAGCCTTTATGGGTTTGAAATCGGTGATGTTGACCCTGAATATATAGCGAATCTTCCCGAGGATGTTGAAGAAAAACGAAGGGAGTTATGCCGCCGTTTTGATTTAGCTGAAGATACAATTGTGGATTATGATCCCAAGTATAATCATCAGGTTTTGACTCCTGCGGAAGTTGAAAAAAAAGGGCTAACTCTTGTTGCACGTGTGGGAAATAAGCTCACATATTCATTACCAACAGTTTTTAATAATTTAGTTGAAGATGGGATTGTTGAATTGAGTGATGAGGTTATTGATAAAATTCAAGCCAACACAAGGGCAAGTAAAGTTGACTATCTTCCTCGTAAAGGTGCATTAAGACTGACTTTTGCAAGTGCTGATGATTTTGATAAAAACTGTGTTCCTCAAGATATTTACAATGTTTTTCGAGAGGGGCATCATGAAATTTATAGAAAAGCGCATGAGGCGGTGGATGCGATGATTGATAAAAAAACAAGTGATTTGCAAAGCGCGATAAATGATGCGCAGTCATGCATTGATGAGGCAGCCAAAAAATATGGCTTTTATCCAAGTTCTTTTAAATTAAAAAATTTTATACCTTAACCGCGTGGTTTAATCATTTCCTCTGGCTTGATCCATGCCTTGAATTGTTCTTCGGTCAAAAGATTTAACGCGATACCAGCCTCTTTTAATGTTGTGCCGTCCGCGTGCGCTTTTTTCGCGATTTTTGCGGCATTATCATATCCAATATGGGGGTTTAATGCCGTCACCAACATTAAACTCTCGTTCAAAAGTTTATTAATACGCTCTTCGTTTGCTTCAATCCCGACAACGCAATTGTCAGTAAAGCTGAGCGAGGAATCGGCGATTAAACGAATGGATTGAAGGACATTGTAAATCATAACGGGTTTAAACACATTCAATTCAAAATGTCCGTTTGATCCAGCGATAGTCACAGCGACATGATTTCCCATGACTTGGGCGCACACTTGGGTGATGGCCTCGGACTGGGTTGGGTTGACCTTGCCTGGCATGATGGATGATCCTGGCTCGTTCGCGGGCAGTGATATTTCACCAATACCGCATCGTGGGCCAGAACCCAAAAGGCGTAGATCGTTGGCAATTTTCATGAGTGATGCGGCAATTGTATTAAGCGCCCCAGAAAGTTCAACCATGGCATCATGCGCGGCCAAGGCTTCGAATTTATTTTCGGCCGTAATAAAAGGAAGCCCCGTGATTTCCGCGGCTTTTTTCGCGAATGTTTCTGCAAATCCAACTGTGGAATTAATGCCCGTTCCGACGGCTGTTCCGCCTTGGGCCAATTGCATCACGCGCGGTAATGTCGTTTTAACGCGTTCAATGGCATATTCGACWTGTTTTGCGTATCCTGAAAACTCCTGACCAAGCGTAAGCGGCGTGGCATCTTGCATGTGCGTGCGGCCGATTTTAACAATATCGGCGAATGCTTTGGCTTTTGTATCCAAAGCGCCATGAAGATGAGCCAATGCAGGCAAAAGCTTGTGATGGACTTGTTCCCCGGCCGCGATGTGCATGGCGGTTGGGAATGTATCATTCGATGATTGTCCCATATTCACATGATCATTGGGGTGAACGGGTGATTTTGATCCGATTTCACCGCCCATGACCTCAATCGCGCGATTGGCGATGACCTCATTKGYRTTCATGTTCGACTGCGTTCCTGATCCTGTTTGAAAAACGACAAGGGGGAAATGTTCAATTAATGTTGAATCGATCACTTCTTCTGCGGCCTTAATGATATTGTCACCGATGTTTTTGTCCATGACACCCAAATCCATGTTTGTTTGCGCCGCGGCCTTTTTAACGATCCCTAACGCACGAATGAGGGGTTCAGGTTGCTTGTCCGTACCGATTTTAAAATTTTGAAGAGAGCGCTGTGTTTGTGCGCCCCAATATTTGTCGGCTGGAACGTTCATTTCGCCAAGGGAGTCGGTTTCGATACGTGTTTTTGTCATGGTTTATTTTCCTTTGTTTTATCAAAGAAAGGGTAGCATAGAAAAATAGGAACGCAATTACTGAGTTCTTTTGACATAGTTTGTATCCGTGTGCTATACCCTAACTCATGCCCAAGGATCATTATAAAACATTAAGGTTGGAAAGCGGAGCAACTCCGGCGCAGATAAAAGAGGCGTTTCGCGCCTTGGCCTTTCAGTATCACCCAGATCGAAATAAGAATGATGATCGCGCACAAGATAAAATGGCGAAAGTTAATGAGGCGTATGGCGCCTTAAAAAAAGATGGTGCGCTTGATGATGTTTTTAATGAGGAGGCGTCAAATAATCCCAAAGATGAAAAACCTTCAAAAGGGTTGATCGACGATAGAGATATCGGAATTTATGACAGGTGGGGTAAATTGGATAAAAGCTGATTTTATCCGAAAAACGCATATGAAAGAATCACAAAAAGATAAATTATTGAAGAGTGAATTGGCTGAACTTAACGCTCGGCTTGATGAGAGTTTTCCGCAAAGCATTGAGAGAATAGGCCGCGGTGAACAGAGAATCACAAAAAATACATCTATTTACAAAGGCTTTGGCTCCATCGTTGACGGTGGGATGCTTGTTGAATTTGAATCCGCCGTCTTGGAGGGCGTGAAGTACAGGATTTCAGCTGAAAATGTTATACATTATGATCAGAAGTTTGGAAAATTGACTTCATATGAAGATAAAGAACGCCTRCATCGTATGCGATATAAATTAATCGCTTATCAGCCCAAGCCTTAGGCAATAATGTCAGGGATAAGCTGGCTTTCCAGTTTTTGAATTTCGTCTTTTAAAGCCAATTTACGCTTTTTCAAGCGCTGTAACTGAATAAAATCCACAGGCGGCGTGGTCATAAGGCGCGAAATCACATCATCAAGGTCAGCGTGTTCCTGCTGAACTAATGATAATCTCTCACGTAATTGTTCTTCGTATTCGTCGCCCATTCATAAAATCCATTGTTTACGTTAATTTATGGGAATATAGCAGAAAAAAGCCTCTTTTTAAACTCTTTCCTTCATGTAAGATGGTTGCATGAGTAAAAAAATTGGAATTTTGACGAGTGGCGGTGATTGCGCAGGTTTAAATGCTGTTATTCGATCCGTTGTACATTATGCAGATAATTTAGGATGGGAAGTCTATGGCATTCTCAATGGGACGCATGGTTTGCTGTCCGATCCTCCGCGCGCACGGAAACTAACTCCAGAGGAGTTTGATGGCACAATTTTACGCCATGGCGGAACGATTCTTGGGACAATGAATAAAGGGAATCCTTTTGCATTCCCGATGGAAGACGGCACAACAAAGGATTTATCCGACGATATTTTGGCAGGAATCGCAAAATTGGGCCTTGATTCCATTATTGGTATTGGCGGCGACGGAAGCTTTGCAATTTTGAAACAGCTTGCGGATCGCGGTGGTTTTAACTTGGTCGGTGTTCCTAAAACAATTGATAACGACCTTGGCTGCACGGAAATGTCGGTTGGGTTTGATACGGCCGTCACCGTCGCGACCGAGGCTTTGGATCGTTTACAACCCACAGCGGCAAGCCATGACCGTGTTATGATTTTGGAAGTGATGGGGCGCGATGCGGGACATATTGCATTATCCGCAGGGATCGCCGGCGGCGCGGATATTATTCTTATCCCTGAAATTCCGTATACATTAGAATCGATTGCCGAAAAAATTGCGAAAGTAAAAGAAAGCGGTCGGAATTTTGCTCTAATCGTCGTCTCTGAAGCGGTAAAATGTGAAAATGGACAGGCCTTGGAAAAGGAATTTGCGGACGGGCAAAAACGCCTTGGCGGAATTGGTGACTATTTGGGTGAGAAAATCGCGAGTATGACAGGATCGGAAACGCGTGTGACTGTCCTGGGGCATGTTCAACGCGGCGGACAACCAACATATACAGACAGAATGATTGCGACGGCCTTTGGCGTGCACGCCGTTGACTTGATTAGAAATGGTGCCTATGGACGTATGGTTGCGTGGCAAAATCGAAAAGTTGTCGATGTTAAGATCGAAGATGCAATCGCAACCTATCAAGATGTGAAGCCTGATGATACTCTTGTCCACACGGCGCGCAGCCTTGGAATTTGTTTAGGAGATTAAAAAATGTTGTATGTAGAACAATCACTCAATCCGAACGAGGATATCATTAAGATAGGGAAGTTTCATTGGCTTTATACCGTGAATGCGGCGTTTTGGATCGTGATTGGTTTTGGATTAATGTGCGGTGTTTTATACGCAGGCTATTATTGGGAAGTGTCCCGCACTGTATCCGGGCAATTTCAGGGGCTTCCTGTTCATTTAAAAGCGCAGGCCTGGGACGAAGTTGTACGCCAAAAGGGTGGTTTTTTCTCTATTATCTCTGGATTGCATTTTGGATTTAAGATCGGTGCCTTTCTCTCGCTTTTATTCGGAATTTTCTCATTCACAAGCATGATGGTGCGCAAAGCAACGACCGAGATATGCATTACAACAGACCGTCTTATTTTAAAGAAGGGCGTTGTGGCGCGTCATGTTGATGAAATTAACGTGGATCGGATCGAAGGCGTGAATGTTATTCAGGGCGTGGTTGGACGAATAGCCAATTACGGCCTTGTGATTGTTCGCGGAATGGGCGTTGGTGAGGTCACGTTGCCGCAGATTGCGGATCCCATTTCTTTTCGTCGTGCGATTGATCGGGCGAAATCGTTGGATGGCGGTCAAAAAGACATTGATCTATAGGGCGCGCCGTGGTTTATTCGCATCACTTATGACGTTTTTAAAATACACATTTTTTATATTATTTTTATTCGGGGCAGGGCAAGCAAACGCCGTGACCAATCCGCATAAAGATGTCCGCGGTTTGTACAAGGATGCAGACACTCTTTTTTGGGTGGGCGATAAACAGCTCGAGCGCAATAAAAAGAAAATCTCGGATATTTTAAATGATGCAAATGAGCATGGCCTTGATTCAGCGGATTATAGCGCGATCGAATTCGATAAAATTCTCTCTGTAAAAATAAACGATGAAGATGCACGTCAATTTGATTATGCGCTGACTTATGCGCTCTGGCGTTATGCTTCGGATCTTGCGGGGCAAAAAATATCAGACACAGATTTTATGGAGATGGCTTTTTCTCGTAATTTAAAAGAGAATATCGAATCGTTATCGCCKCAATCGACTTTATATAATGTCTTGAAGGCACGCTTGTCTGATGTCGATACGATTTTATCGAAAGATGATTTGCCGATCGAATATCAAACATTATCGTTTGGAAAGCGCGTTTTTAAAGTCGGCGATGCCCATGCGGATGTCCCTATTTTGCGGGCGCGCATGGTTGATTATGGCGCGGGCGAAAGTTTTGGCGACGATCCGTATAATTACGATATTATCTTGGTTGATGCGCTAAAGAAATTCCAAGCCGAAAAGGGGTTGAAATCCGATGGGATCATTGGTCCGTCTACTTTGAAATATCTCAATCATTCTTTGGATGATGAACGAAAGCAAATCGTTTTGAATATGGCACGTTTGCGCGCGCCTCAATGGCGGAACCGTCCTGATCTTCGTATTGATGTTGATATCTCGCGGTACTGGCTTACGGCGCATGAAGGCGGTAACGTCGAATTTGAAATGCCTGTGGTTGTAGGGTCTAAAAAACGGAAAACGGTTTCATTCACAACAACAATGACGGGTGTCCGTTTGAACCCTGGTTGGACATTGCCCTCAACGATTAAAACCGAAGACTACATCCCGAAACTCCGTACAAATCCTGAGTGGGTAACACAAAGAGGCGTGCAGATATACACAAGTTGGGATAGAGATGCAGAGCCAATTGATCCAACAACAGTGGATTGGTCATTATTGACGGATAATGAAATTAAGGCCATGCGGATGTATAAATCGGCAGGAGCGGGGAACCCACTTGGGAAGTACCGATTCTTAATGAGCAACCGCTATGACATCTATTTGCATGATACGAATCGTAAATCTTTATTTAAACGTTCGATGCGGGCAAAAAGTTCGGGATGTGTGCGGTTATCTGATCCGCGCAAGGTGATGGAGTTCCTATTTAAGGGGCATAAAAAATGGACACCAGAGCGTTTGGGCGAATATTTAGATCGCGGAAAAACATATGATTTGGGCGCAAATTGTTATATCACCAAACCAATTGGTTTTGCACACTTACAAAAAGTGGTT
>NVSI01000042.1 GCA_002401195.1 Alphaproteobacteria bacterium | reverse complement strand
TATGTTTTATAGGCCAGATCAACCTGAATACGCCCTTCTTGGGTGCTGGCTCGATCGGCAAAAATTTCTAAAATTAACCCCGTCCGATCCACAACCTTACAATCCAAAAACTTTTCAAGATCGCGTTGTTGTCCCGGCTTAATATGCGTATCGACGTAAACAAGGTCGCACTCATGCTCTTCGACGGATTTTTTAATATTTTCCAAGTGGCCTTTGGAAATATAAGTCGACGGATGGATGCGTTTTAAATTAATGACGCGCGTTTCAACGATTTCAAGAGATGAGAGAGCAGAACATAGACCAACGGCCTCCGCCTCAATCATTTGAGCAGAGGACATGACACCTTCAATGGGGCAAACAATAATAACGCGCGAATTCACACAATTGTTATATGCGTTTTATTCGGCGCTGTCATCACCCTCATCATACATTTTAAATTCTGCAGAGGGCATAATGGTTGATATGGCGTGTTTGTAAACAAGTTGGACATTTCCTTCGCGGCGAAGAAGAAGAGAGAAATTATCAAACCAAGTGATATTCCCTTGTAATTTCACACCGTTTACAAGAAAGACCGTGACTGGAACTTTCTGTTTTCGGGCATTGTTCAGGAAAACATCCTGAAGGTTTTGACTTTTGTCTGACATAATTTTTACGCTTTTTTCTATACAATAATGAAGCCCATATTTTGTAAAATATGAACTTAAGTCTTAAATTATTGCAATATTTAAAAAAGGTCAATAGAAAATGAAAAAAGCTTTTCAACCTTCGTTATATCCTTTGAAAGGGAAATGACGCTCACAATATCGCCTTCTAGGATCACGGTGTCTGAATCTGGGAAAGAAATCCTTCTATCTTTTTGATTATAAATAGAAAGAATGTTTACACCCTCTGGCATATGAATGTCTTTTATTGGGACATTGACGATACTACAACTCCCGGTCACTTCGGCTTCGACGATTTCTGCGTGACCTTGACGAAGGGTGTTTATCGACAATATCCGACCTTTTCGTAAATAACGAAGGACTTTTGAAACGGTTATTGTTTCGGGATTAATAATCGCATCCACATTGCCATCGGTCAGAAGTTGGTTGTAAATTTTATTCGTGCTGAGCGCGAGCGTATATTGAGCGCCCATTTTTTTCGCAATCATTGCGGATAAAATATTATTCTCGTTATTATTCATGACACTCACAAAAATAGCGGAACTTTCAACCGCCGCCTCCGTCAAAACATCACTTTCAAGGGCCGACCCGTTCAAGATCAATGCATTTTGAAGTTGTCGATTTAAAACGCGTGCGCGATCAAGGTCTTTCTCAATGATGGTTAGGTTCTGTTTGCCCAAACGACTATCTTTTTCAACAATCTCACTTAAGAAACGGCCGATTTCACCGCCGCCCGTGATAACAATATGCCCCTTTGCATTTGAATTGATACCCATTTCAGTCAAAAATGCGAAAAGATTTTCTCGCTCAATCGCAAAGTAAATTTCATCACTTTTTTCAACAACAAAACTGTCATCAACGAAAATAGATTGTTGATTTCGAATGACTAAACAAACGGAAAAATTTGTATCCTTCATATTATAATGAAGATTTTTAATCGATTGTCCGTCCAAGCCATTATCCGCCGACGCGATCAAGCCAAAGATATGGAGTTTATGATCATGAAGATGAATATCATTGGTTGTTCCGGGAACGCTCATCCTATTGAGGATTGTTTGCGCGATTTCTTCCTCTGGTGAAATAATCACATCAATCGGCATATGTTCACGAGAGTATAAATTAGACCATGATGGGTCCCTGTATTCCCGTTGACGAATGCGGGCAATTTTCCGCGATACACCAAAAATGGAGTGCGCAATTTGACACGCGACCATGTTCACTTCATCGCGATCCGTCACGGCGATAATAACATCCGCGWTTTCCGCACCGGCCTTTTTTAAAATTTCAGGTTGAGAGGCCGCGCCATGAACACCGTGAATATCATACGTATTCACGATCGTTTTTATTAAATTAATATCACTGTCAATCACTGTGATATGGTTATCTTGCTGGCATAAATATGCCGCAATAGACAGACCAACGCGCCCTGCTCCACAAACTATAATTCTCATCCTGCTGCTTGCTCCATCGGTTGTTGCGCGGCGACAAGGTCATCGTAACGAATGCCCATGGCCTTTAATTTACGGTGAAGAGCGGTTCTCTCCATATCCACATGGTGCGCCATTTGAGAAATATTCCCTCTGAATTTTTTAATCAACATTGTTAAATATTCTTTTTCAAATTGCTCTCTTGCATCCCGTAAAGATAAATCGAACCATTCCGACATATGATAGGTCGTTGCATTTTGGTTTGAGGCCTGCGACGTATCGGTTTCACCCGTGTCCTTTGCGAAAATATTTTGAACATCCTTTGCGACAATCGGTCTTGATACATCCTTGAAAACGATATGATTAATCGTTAGCCATTCTATCGCAGATTTAAGTTGGCGAATATTCGCCTTCCATTCTTGGCCTTCAAGAAAAAGAACGGCGTCAGATCCAAATTGGATACCGAATTCGGAGTTCATGGCCTTGCATGTTTCTGTTGAAAATTCTTTGATTAAATCGGGGATATCTTCGACACGATCCGCCAAAGAGGGCAACGTATATTCAAAAACACCCAAACGATCCTTTAATGCCGAGCTGAAGGTATTTTGTTCATCATTACGCCAATCCAAAGACATTGTCGAAAGAATCCGCGGTAAGGTTGCGGTTTTCGCCTCGGACACATATTTCAACAAAATGCCCTGTAAATCGGATGAAAGCTCGTCCACATGCTCAAATACGACTGTTGTATCTTCGAATTCAGAATCTCTAAAAACAGAATGGATCATTGCCTCGGACATATCCGCCGCCTTAAAGAAATAAAGCTGTTTTTGCGCTCTATTTGATTGACTGTGAATAAAACGAGCAAGCTTTGACTTCCCTGTTCCAACTTCACCTTTAATCAAAACGCGTGCATCGGACACCGCATTTTCTTGAATTTCCTTCAAAAGAGCATTCAGATTTGAAGATTTTGTTTTGTAATCAAACGAAACCGCACCGACCTTATCCTTTAATTTTATATTTTCTTGTTTGAGCCAGCCTTGTTCAAGAGCGCGTTCAACCGTCAATAACATATGCTCAATTTTAAACGGCTTTTCAATAAAGTCATAGGCACCAAGGCGCATGGCGTTCACAGCCATCTCAACATTGCCGTGACCACTAATCATCAGCACAGGAATATCGCTATGCTCGCCCTTTGCTGATTTTAAAGTTTTAAGAATTTCGATGCCGTCCATATCGCTGTTTTCCAGCCATATATCTAGGATAATAAGAGAAATATTTCCTTCGTTAATAAGAGATAAGGCTTGCTCAGAATGTGCGGCCTTTAAAACATTATAATTTTCATCTTCCAGAATATCCCCCAGAACATCGCGGATATCGGCTTCGTCATCAATGACAAGGATATGGTCTCTCATAGCGTCTTTATGCCTTACTTTGATACGGAAGAGCCATCGTTACGAAAGCCCCGCTCAGTTTAGTGAATTCTTTCATTTCACCCTCAATTATAGGTAAATCGGATGTAAAGAGCAATTGTCCATCGTGATCTTCGATTATTTTCTTAACAATCGCCAATCCAAGGCCTGTCCCTTTGGGTTTATGAGTGACGTATGGTTCGATTAATTTTTCAATATTATCTTGTGGTAACCCTGGGCCATTATCATTGATTGTAATATAAAAAGATTCATTCGCGACATAACATGACAAAGCAACGGAGAGTTCGCCCTCTTGGCCTTCCATCGCCTCAACAGCATTTTTGATAAGGTTTGTTAAGACCTGGCGAATTTGTTGTTCGTCATGAGGAACAGGCGTATTTTCATTTAAATCATTTGAAAGAGACAAAGAAAATTGAACATCTTCATATCCTGTTTTGTTCAATTCCAATATTTCACGAACCAAGGGCATAATCGGCGCGGCCTTAATCACCGCATCAGGCATTTTTGCAAAATCAGCAAAGGAATTCACCATTGTTTTAATGTCGCCAACATGGCGGATAATCGTATCCGTACATTGGTCAAAAACCGCGCGGTCCTTATCACTTAAACTCTTTCCGTACTTGCGATTTAAACGTTCCGCCGAAAGCTGTATCGGTGTTAAAGGGTTTTTAATTTCATGCGCAATGCGGCGTGCAATATCGGCCCAAGCGGCCTTTCTCTGCGTCGCCAAAACGGTCGTTAAATCATCAAAGGTCAAAATCGCACCGCGTTGATTATCATCCATTTTTTCAACGACAATACGCACCAAAAACGTACGCACGGATTCATCCCGGCGACGGAGTGTTATCTCACAATTTTTCACGGCGCCCAATTTGTTCTCTTCGAATGCCTCATCCAAATACGGCACAATTTCAGGCATTAAATAAGCTATTTTTTGCCCAAGAAGTTGCCCTATATCACTCATAAGCAAGTCACCGCTCGCGTTATTCGCCAAGGTTACGCGCCCATCATCATCCAAACTCAAAATACCTGTCGAAACACCACCCAAAATCGTTTCGGTAAAACGACGTCTGAAATCCATTTGCGCGTTGGCCTCAATCAATTCTTTTTGCTGCGTCTCGATTTGCTCGGTCATCGTATTAAACGCACGCCCCAAAGTTTTAAACTCATCCATCGCGCGGCTGGTATCCACGCGCGCGCTTAAATCCCCTGCCTTCACTTGTTCCGAGGCGTTAATCAATGTTGTGATTGGCCCCCCCAATCGGCGCGCAAAGGACAACGCGTACCAAATGGCCGCCACTGTCAAAAGAAGCGTCACGACAAGATAAATAGCGCTCAAAAGAATTTGAAGCCGCGTTGAGTGTTTTTGAATTTCCTGATATTGCGCAACACCTGTGCGTGTTCGCTCAACATGAGCCAGAACCTTTGGGTCAACCGATCGTTCCACATAGAGATACAAATTATCGTATTTCATTAATTTCAAAAACGCCTGAATACTGTCTGTTCCGCCCTCAAGAATAACGACCTGATTATTGACTGCGTTTTGAATTTTCTTATGGGGGATATCATGAAAATTAAATGGTTGAGTTGCGTTGAGCTGAGCCGTGACTGACCCGATATTGTTAAACAGATACACATTCGAAAAATTCCTCAAAAACGACTGAGTTTTTATCATCTTTTTCATGGAATCCGGATTTTCTGATAAAATATCCGCCTCGCGATCAAGGTCGGTTGCCATTGCGATCACATCCGCGCGGATCAAATTTTGATGCTCTGATAAATACGCGTTCGCTACGGCTTCGGATCCATGGATTGCGGATCTCACACGATCGTCCAACCATCCGTGAAGGCCAAAATAGAAGAACCCAACCGAAAACACGGCCATAATAATGGCTGGCACAGCCGCCAAAAGTGAGAAAACGAAGACCAGTCGAATATGAAGGTTTGACCCTGCGACCCCCTGCTTTCGTTTAATATAAAGTGTAATCAGCCTGCGACAGACAAAAACAACCAAGGCCAATAAAATAACAAGGTCGATATTTAACATCACGATTAACGCGTTCGAGCTTTGCCCAAATGGCGGAACATCCGTGATTGCCCCATAGGTCAAAAGACCGCAAACCACACTAATTGCAATTAAAATTCCGACAAAACGGTTCGCCAAAGTCTTGCGATTAAGCCAGATTTTTAAATATCGTTTCATCTTTGATACCCATGTATCATTTAATTTGAGAGTTTTTTGCATTTTCTGCTACTCTTTTAAGGTGTTTTTCGCTATTTTCCAAGGGTTATGACACAAACCACACCTAAAATTGCCGTTTTGATTGTTGCCGCGGGCGTTGGCTCGCGCATGAATGCGGATATTCCAAAACAATATTCACCTATTCATGGGCGAATGGTTTTGACCCACACCCTTCAAATTTTCTCAGATATGCCTGAAATTTCATGTGTTCAATGCGTCTATTCAAAGGATCATGATGATTTTTATCAACAGGCTGTGAATGGATTTAACACCCTTCCGCCCGTCGAAGGCGGTGCAACCCGTCAAGAAAGTGTTTTTGAAGGTCTAAAAGCCTTAAAAGGGAAAAAACCAGATATCGTCCTGATCCATGACGCGGCGCGCCCTTGTGTAAAGCCACAGGATATCCGGAACCTTATCAACACGCTTAAAGACCATAAATCCGCGACTCTTGCGATGCAAGTGAGTGATACTCTTGTCCAAAATGATGTGATTATTCCGCGGGAGAATGCGTGGCTCATCCAAACACCACAAGGATTTGACTTTGACACCATACTCAAGGCTCATGAACACGCTCTCGACGATCGATTTATTGGCACGGACGACACATCCCTGATCTCCCATCAAAAAATAGAGACGCAATATATTCCGTGCGGGCGATATAMTCTTAAAATCACAACACAGGATGATTTAAAAATGGCAGAAAAACTTTTACAGCCACGTATGGAAACGCGTGTCGGAAATGGTTTTGACGTTCACGCGTTTAACGACGCCCCCGCGCAATCCATTCGCCTCTGTGGGATCGATATTCCGCATAACAAGTCATTAAAGGGTCACAGTGACGCAGATGTCGGCCTTCATGCCATAACTGATGCAATTTTTGGCGCCCTTGCCGATGGTGATATCGGGTCACATTTCCCACCAAGCGATCAAAAATTCAAAAATATGGATTCCCATGTTTTTCTGGATAAGTCTGTGGATAACTTAAAATCGAGAGGCGGAAAAATAATCCATATGGATATCACATTTATGTGCGWAGAACCCAAGATAGGAAAGCATAGAGAGGCCATCCGCGACCATCTTTCAAACCATTTAAACTTATCCACATCACGCATAAGTGTAAAGGCCACAACAACCGAGAAATTAGGCTTTACAGGCCGTGGTGAAGGCATCGCATGCCAGGCCGTTGTTACAATTGAGGTTCCTTCACATGATTAAGCTTTATGACCTGACGGCGACCTTTTTCTATAGCGGGTACATGAAACCCGCATCAGGCACATGGGGAAGCTTTGCCGCGCTCCCTGTATGCCTTCTTACGGTTCACTATGGTGGCATTTTTGGAATCATTTTGGGTTCATTGGTTCTTTTTTGCATCGGTTTATGGGCCGCAAATGCATACGAACGCGCGACCGGAGAGCATGATAGCTCGCATATTGTCATTGATGAGGCCGCGGGCCTTATGCTCGCTTGCATTCCTCTTCTGTATGATTTTTCATGGGGCATGATTGGGGCATGCTTTATTTTATTTCGCCTGTTCGACGCCGTCAAAAAAGGGCCTGTTGGATGGTGCGATACACATGTCTCTGGCGCCTTTGGCGTTATGATCGATGATATCGTCGCGGGGCTCATGACMGTCATTTTAATATTAGGATATTTACTATGGATACAATAAAAGCGCTTTTTGATGCCCTCGAGGCAAAGCATTGGACAATAACAACGGCAGAATCCTGCACAGGCGGCATGATCGCCGGCGCCATCACAGATGTTTCTGGATCCTCCGCTTACTTTGACCGCGGATTTGTGACCTATTCAAACGAGGCAAAAATGGAAATGTTGGATGTTAACCCCATCACGATTAAGGCCTATGGCGCGGTGAGTGAACAATGCGCACGGTTAATGGCGCGCGGTGCGTACGCCCATTCCAAGGCCGATATTGCCATTTCAGTGACAGGAATCGCAGGGCCAGATGGCGGAAGCGATGAAAAACCCGTCGGCCTTGTCTATATTGGGCTTGCAACGGATGATCACGCCGAAGTCCACGAACATAATTTTAACGGAGACCGCGCCTCCATCCGCACACAAACGGTCGAGGCCGCCCTTCGCCACGTGATTAATTATTGTTCTTAGCCCCATAAAGTTCCTTCGCCCTATCCTCAAAGGCGCCGACCATCTTCGTGACGGCCTTTTCAAAAAACATATTCATCACGCCTTGTAACATTGAATTTGTAAGGTCGATATCAACATAGAAATCAATCGTGCATGTATTGTCACTATTGCGAATAAACGCCCACTGGTTCGATAGGCTTTTCATCGGGCCATCCAAATATTCAACGCGAATTTCCTCTGGTCGATCCAAAATAATGCGCGATTTAAACTTTTCACGAATCATTTTGTATCCAATGATTAAGTCAGCCTCAATCACGCCGCCTTTATCTTTGGTTTTTCGGCACGCCACACACCATGGTAAAAATTCATGATATTTTTCGATATCAGCGACAAGGTCAAACATTTGTTCAACCGTATAAGGCAGGTGTTTTTGTTCAGCGTGCGTTGGCATTTATGATTTTGCGAGTTTTTCTTCGCGCGCCTTTTGTAATTTTTCAAAATCATCACCCGCATGATGGGATGATCGCGTAAGTGGCGAGGCCGACACCATCAAAAACCCTTTTGCCCTCGCCATTTTTTCAAATGTTTTAAATTCATCTGGCGTCACATACCGTTCCAAAGGCGCATGTTTCGGTGTGGGTTGTAAATATTGCCCGATGGTAATGAAGTCAATATTCGCGGCGCGCATATCATCCATCACTTGTGCGACTTCCTCGTTTGTTTCACCAAGCCCAACCATCAGGCCTGATTTAGTGAACATTGTTGGATCGACTTCCTTCACCCGTTCAAGTAAACGCAAGGAACGGAAATAACGTGCGCCTGGACGCACACGAGGATATAGGCTTGGCACCGTTTCCATGTTGTGATTAAACACATCTGGTTTGGCGCGTGTGACAGCATCGACTGAGTCCCAATCGCCACGGAAATCTCCTGGTAAAATTTCAACGGTCGTTCCTGGTGATAAACGACGAATTTCTTCAATCGTTTTAACAAAATGTGTCGCGCCGCTATCTTTTAAATCATCACGGTCAACGGATGTCACGACAACATGTTTGAGCTTCATTTCCTTACACGCCTTGGCAACGCGCGTTGGTTCCCAANTGTCGAGAGCATCAGGTTTCCCCGTTGCAACGTTACAAAAGGCACACGCCCGCGTGCAAATTTCACCCATAATCATAAATGTCGCGTGCGATTTCGCCCAACATTCGCCGATATTGGGGCAACCGGCCTCCTCGCACACTGTGGTCAGGTGCATTTTTTTAACGATGTCTTTGGTTTCCTGATAAACACCCGTTGGCGATGGGGCTCTCACCTTTATCCAGTCAGGTTTCTTTCCTGATGGTCGATCGGGATTTTTTTGTTTTTCAGGATGGCGTTTCGCCTTATCCAATAATTTTTCGTTATAAGTCATGGGTTATTTTTACAGTTTTAAAATCTTTTTGTCACGTCATTCTCGCGGAAAGAAGCGTCACAGAACTTTAATGATTCAAACTTTSSYATAARTCTSKCCAATTTGGATTGTTTTSTTCRATYAAWTTTATTTTCCACGCACGATTCCATTTTTTGAGGCGTTTTTCACGTTCAATCGCGTTGGGCATGTCTTGAAATTCTTCCTAATGAACCAATGTTTTGACCGAGTATCTTTTTGTAAAACCATCCGTCACATCGTTTTTATGCTCCCAAATACGTTTTGGTAAATTGGATGTTACGCCGATATAAAGCGTTCCATTTTTCTTGCTGGCAAGGATGTAAACAAAGGGCATGTCTTTGATTTAATGGATTCCCGCCTGCGCGGGAATGACGAAATTGAGAGATTTAGGAATAGCTGGAAACACAGTAACAAAGCACACCGTCATTCCCGTGAAAACGGGGATCTAGGCAATTTCATTCAACAAAATTACTTTACCACTGTTAAATGTGATTTAGGTTTCCGGCCTTGAGTTACAGCTTCGCTCTCTTCTAAATCGCGTTCCATTCTGATAACCCAAGCTTTATGCTCTATATGCCTCTGCTCACTTTCTTCTAAAATTTTTTCAATATCATTATTGCGTTCTTCGTAAATTGAGTAACGAAATTTTTTAAGTACAGCAGAAAAAACGTCTTTTAATCTCATCATTCAGCCTTCCCTTAAAAATGGATCGCCTTATCATATGCGTTCAAAACACTTTCATGCATCATTTCCGACAATGTTGGGTGCGGGAAGATTGTGTGCATAAAGTCGGCCTCGGTGGCCTCCATCGTTTTACCGATGACGTATCCTTGGATCATTTCCGTGACCTCCGCGCCGATCATATGCGCGCCCAGCAATTCGCCTGTATTCGCATCAAAGACTGTCTTGACCATACCTTCCGGCTCTCCCAAAGCAATCGCCTTCCCATTCCCCATGAATGGGAAGCGTCCGACCTTCACGTTAAATCCCTGTTCCTTTGCCGCGGCCTCAGTTATTCCGACGCTTGCGATTTGTGGGTGAGAATAGGTACATCCCGGGATATTTGTTTTAATCATGGAGTGAACCCCTTCGRCACCAGCCAATTTTTCAACACAAATAATCGCCTCGTGCGATGCTTTATGCGCCAGCCATGGCGCGCCTGCGACGTCGCCAATCGCGTAAACGCCCTTTTCGGCCGTCTTCATGTATCCATCTGTGACGATATGCCCGCGATCCAATTTCACCTTGGTTGTTTCCAATCCAATTCCGTCCGTATTCGCAACAATACCAACCGCCATAATAACGCGATCGGCCGTGATTTCTTGRACTTCGCCATCGACCTCGACATGAGCGGTCACTGATGTTTTGGATTTATCCAATTTCGTGACTTTGGCATCTGTAATGATTTTCATGCCCTGTTTTTCAAAGGATGCGCGCGCCATTGTTGATATTTCAATGTCNNTTCGWCMKKKMWWWYAMGATCCATGACTTCGATCACTGTCACTTCA
>NVSI01000041.1:0-10000 GCA_002401195.1 Alphaproteobacteria bacterium | reverse complement strand
AATCACTTTCGTAAGTGGTAAAAATCATTTTGCGACATTTGCTGAAGCTGAGCGGCACTATACAGAACCTATCAAATTCGTCAACGTTTATTTTAAWGTTTTTTCAAATTATTTTTAACAAAATACATCGTCAAATCTTTAAAATAAAACAGCGCTTCAAAGTTTGTTACGCCGTTCGTGAGAGGGGTTATAGTATGCTTTCGTCTCTGCTGTAAACCCTTTTTTTCAAAAAAGATGAAAAAACTTTTTAAGCTGGGTGCTTCTTGCCTACAAACCCAAGTAATCCCTTGGAAAACTGTTTTTTCTTTGGATTAATAATATTGTCTACCTCCGCCACACCAGCGGCATTAAGAGCAAAATATAACCTTGGTTTTGCGGAATCTACCCAGTGAGTCTTATACTTTTCACCATCATCCAAAAAAACACCTTTAATATCCGGGAAACTTTTGCGCAAAAGTTTGTTCAATTCAGATGAATCATTCCACACCTCACCCATCCCGTCATGGTCAAGCATCATATCAAAAAGAGACGCCGAGAAATAATTGCCCCCCTCCCTCATGGATTGCGCATAGGCCTTTTTCATTAACGAAGACGATAACGACCCTGGCGTCTCTTTATATTCAACCATTTCTTTAGATTTGTTCAAAGCATCTGATTCACTAAACGGATTCTTAGACGCCCTTTTAAAATCAGAAAACATTGCCGAACGGCGCTGCTGCGCAGATTCGTATTTTTCTATATCCGCCCGACCAATTAACCAAGTTTCACTCGCCATAACACTATTTCCTTTTTAAAAATTTACTTCACTATATAAATAGCACCAAAATTAAAACTATGTCAATCGAACTGTTTGAATTGCCGATTCTTTGAATTACGCGTATAAATATGGGCATGGATAAAAAATTACATTTTCTAGCTGCCGAAACCGATGACGCGCAAGACGCGCTCAGTGGCCTGATCGCACATTATGGTCAGGCACCAATGGACGAGGCCGACATCATTGTTCCTTTGGGCGGAGACGGGTTCTTATTAGAGTGCCTGCACGCACACCATGATAAAGGAAAGGCGTTTTACGGCGTCAACAAAGGATCGGAAGGGTTTTTATTAAATAAATCCATCTCAGATCGTTTATCCGACCGCATCCCCAAAAGCCACGCGATCACCCTTCACGCCCTTAATATGACGACAACAACCGTCGACGGCACAATTCACGAGGCTTTTGCCTTTAATGAAGTCGCCTTGTTTCGACAAACGCATCAGGCCGCAAATTTAGAAATCACCGTAGACGGCATTAAACGCATTGAACGCCTTGTCGCCGATGGCGTCATGGTGGCGACCCCCGCGGGAAGCACGGCTTATAACCTGTCGGCCCACGGCCCGATTCTTCCCCTGCATGCGGGATTATTGGCCTTAACACCGATCAGCCCCTATCGACCACGACGGTGGAGCGGCGCATTACTACCTCAATCCACAGATGTTCACATTAAAATATTGGATCCAAAAAAGCGCCCCGTTGGCGCAACGGCTGATTTCACAGAGATACGCGACGTTGCGGAAGTCCGCATTCGTCAAGATAATTCAATTAAAGTGAAATTATTATTTGATCCTGATCACGCCCTAGAAGAAAGAATCATGCGAGAGCAATTCCGAAGCGATTAAACGCCGCCCTCTTTTAACGACCATAACAACAAAGCCGCCGCGGTCTCTCGCCCTGTAAAAAGAGCGGCCTTGGCCTTTGTTTCCTTTTCCGTTGGACGATTCGCCAGCCCCAGATAAATCTGCAACCCGTTTTGAACGCCCAAATCCCCGCAAGGCCAAACGTCAGGCCGCGCCAAATTAAACATCAAAAACATTTGTGCCGACCAAATGCCGAATCCCTTTAACGCCGTGATTTCTTCGATCACTGTTGCGCTGTCTTTATCGGTCCAGCTCTCGGGCTCAATCGTTCTATCAAGAATCGCCTGAGCAAGCCCCCGTACATACCCCACTTTTTGTCGGCTAAGACCACAAGAGCGTAAATCATCATCGCTTCCATTTAATATGTCACTTGGATTAAGAGGATCGAATTTATCCGTGAACTTCGCCCATAAAGATCGCGCCGCCGCGGTCGAAATCTGTTGCCCCACCACAATGCGAATCAAACCCGCCATACCGTCTTCACCACGGGAACGCGTCAACTTAAAGCCTGATTTAAAATATTTTAAAAAAACGGAATCATTTGTAAGAAGCCATTCAATATCACCTGCAATGCGCGGATCATCGGTTAACATTATGTACGCGAGCTCCCTTTGCGAGGGGGTGTTTTATTAATCGATCTGATTTTTCGAGACTTATCATTGGCAAGGATGTTTTCAATATCATCCAGATTCGCCGCCAACTTTTCGTTAAATCCATCGCCTCGCACCAATCCCTCACGTGGAATAATTCCCAAACGGATCGCGATTTCTTGATACGCCTCGATCATTTTCGATTCCGAATCATGACCGTAGAATTTCTCATTCGTCCTTACATCCCACAAACGCATTGTGTCGGGCGATAATTCATCCATCACCATCAGGTATAATTCGCCATGCGGGCCCCAAAGACGCCCTATCTCAACTGTGAAATCAACAAGGCGCACGCCAATCGCAGTGAACATACCATTCATATAGTCATTCGCGCGATACGCCATTGTCACTAATTCTTCTAATTCATATGGATCCGCCCATTGAAACGCCAAAATATGATCATCCGTAATCACGGAATAAACGCCCGGTTCCTTTTTAAAGGCAAATTCCAAAATCGGCCGCGGTAAAACCGTCCCCTCATCCAAACCCAATCGCGTGACCAATGACCCTGCGGCAACATTACGAACGCGGACAACAAAGGGCAAAGGGTCAAGAAGACGGACTTGTTGCTCCCTCATATTCAATGATTTTTGGAAATGCGTCGGCAGACCGATCGCCTCAAGACACGTCATAAGATGAGCAGAGATACGATTCGTTAAAATCCCCTTCCCTCTCACGGACTTTATTTTGCTATCACTTTGTTTGTGACAGTCATCTTCGAACGATAAAATCCCTGTATTGGCCTCAACGCCTTCATACAGATTCTTTGTCGTGCCCTTGGTCATTAAAATTTTACGCATAGGAGTTCTTTTAATCGTGGAAATTCGGAAACGCAAGTGTTACATATAATGTCATGTCCATGGATCAAGATACACTTATTAAACTTATTCAAGATCATCTTCCTGACGCAAGCGTTCGTCTTGATGATTTACGCGGGGATGGCGAACATTACGCCGCCCATATTTCATGCGCCTCTTTCAAAGGGAAAAGCCGCGTGCAACAACATCAAATGGTTTATGCAGCCCTTGGAACCAAAATGGGGAACGAACTCCACGCCTTGCAAATTCATACAAGCGTGTCATTATAGAAATTCAATTCAAACAATAACAAAAGAAACAACGGGGAATAATCATGGAAAACATTATTTTTGAACGTATCAAAACTGATTTAAACGCAAACGAAATCGTCCTTTATATGAAAGGCACTCCCATCTTTCCACAATGTGGATTTTCAGCCGCCATCGCACAAATTATGGGCGTTTTAGGCGTGCAGTATCATTCCGTTGACGTGTTGCAAGATTCCGAAATCCGCCAAGGCATCAAAGACTTCACAAACTGGCCTACAATTCCCCAGCTCTATGTGAAAGGTGAATTTGTTGGAGGATGCGATATTATCCGCGAAATGTACGAAGCCGGCGAACTGCAACAGCTTTTCCGCGACAATAAAATTACATTTTCAGACGCCGCATAAACATTTTTTCAATTTAAACCTGAAAATAAATTGACGTAACATTGAACCTTGATGTAACTTACGTCAATGTTAGAGGCAAAAAAACTTATTCAACGCACTCAATTCGCACTTGCAGGTCACATCACGACCTTCAAAGGCACCCGCGCGCCGATGCAAGAATTAACCGTGAAAAACCCGTTGAATGTTATGGAGGCCGCGCAGCCCGTTATAAACAGGATATTGGAAATAAAATCCGCCGACCCAAAGGCCAAAATCATTGTGAATGTCGGCGAATACCACACAATTCCCACCCATACATTAATGAATGCGGCCATTTTACAAGGGCTTATAAATTTAAACCTCTCTACCATTCACGCAAGCGAGTTCCCTCACAACACTCTGTTATCCGTACATGCCGAACAATCTGGCACAAAAAGAACCGAGAGAAACCGCAAAATTTTAGAAAAGAATGACCCTGATGGAATTATCACGCTTAAGGCGAACACGGTCTATAGAGAGACCAGACACACCATACAAACAACACGTATGCTCCATCATTTTTGTTTAGAAAACCATATCCCGAGCGTTTTTACCGACACAAGTCGACAAGAACATGATGGAGAGACCGTTCTTGATACAAAAGACAATCAGACAAAGAAACTGTGCGAAAGAAATAAAGGTATTGATGCCGTTTCATCTCGCGGAATGGCTTTACGCAACCATTTTATGACTCAAAACCAAATTCACGCACTTAAGAACAAGGATGTCCTTGTTCAACATGTCGGCGCGGCACATATTTTCGGCCAACAAGAAAAAAAACACCTTACGAATCAGAGTCTTTCTGGTGTTTTTAACGCACAAAATCACGATTCCATATATCAAATCAATCTATACTTACTCTCCCACAGATGGTCTACCTCCCTATCTATACCTGGGGATATCCCCCTTAAACAAATGGAAAATAGTTTCGTCATTCGCGGKTTTGATCTCTCTGAATTTGATTACAATTCTTCATCTCAGATCATTCTTTCAATGATCAATGATGACGCCCGCGAAATTTTGCTGGCGAAAGAAGACGCGTATATAGACAGCATCATTACAAATTCAGGTGATTTCACACATATAAGAACCCCAACGGCAGAGCAAAAACATAAATATGGATTGGATGTCGATCAATTTATCCGTGACATGCGCCCAAAACTTCAATAAAGACCCGCGCGTTATTTAATCCAAAAATTTATCAACCGCCGCGCGTGACCGCTCGACCGTACTTTGCATTAATTCGATATATTCTTTTGTATCATCGATTTCTGAGTTTTCATCACGGCACAGGCGCTCAATCATCGCCGCCTTTTCACTCAGGCCACTCAGGCCAAAGTTCCCTGCCATCCCTTTTAATTCATGCGCCCGCGCGCGCAGGCTTTCTCTATCATTATTTTCATAGGCCGCCTGCATTTGAGGCACGATTTCTTCGGTTTTTTCAAATAATCCTTCGACCAATTCTTTTGTCTGAGGGCCGCCAAGGCCGTCTTTCAAGCCTTGGAGCATATCTTCGTCCAACAACGGCGTCTGGGTGCGAGATGGTTGCGATTGTGCAACCTCTTCTGCCTCGATCAACTCCACTGCCTGAGAGAAGCTGTCATCATCACTGCTGCTATTTCTTTCTAAAACATTTCCGCCCGCCGTCACATCCACAATCACGGATCGAAGTTGATCTGGATCAATCGGTTTTGCAATAAACCCAACCATGCCCGCCGCCTTGTAATTCGCTCGATCACCATCCGAAACATTCCCCGTCAACGCGACGACAGGAATATTGTCATTCTTAATGACCTTCATCACATCGAATCCAGACATATCCGGCAGTTCAATATCCAACAAAACAACATCAAATGATTGATCCGTTTCAAGAATATCGATTGTTTCTTGGCCTGTTTTTGCGACATCAAACGTGTGCGCATCACGAGACAGCAACCCAGACACAACCTTGCGGTTGATCGCATTATCATCAACAATCAGAACATGTTTCGGGGAAATCGGTTCATGCCGCACCTCTGTGGCGGCCTGCATGCCGCTATCCGTAACATTTGATGACCTCTGCGGTACATTCAAGGCCACAGTAAAGTGGAATTTAGTTCCGACGCCTTCTCGACTATCGATTTTCATTTGTGCGCCCATTGCCTCGGTCAATCTTTTACAAATCGCAAGACCAAGACCTGTTCCACCATATTTACGCGCGATGCTGGAATCCGCCTGCGCAAATGGTTTAAACAGGCTGTCTTGCGCCTCTTCTGAAATCCCGATCCCCGTGTCTTCGACGGCAAATAACAACGCATGTTGCCCCTCAGTTGGTTTATGATTTTTATGATCTTCGGCAACGTGGACACTGATCGTAACGGATCCTTTGGATGTAAATTTCAACGCATTACCAACCAAGTTCAGGAATATCTGTCGAATGCGCGTTGGGTCACCCATTAACATTTCTGGTAACTTGTCATCAATATCCAGCTTTAAATCCAACTGTTTTTGTTCCGCATGGCCAGTCATCAACATTTGAACACCGTTTAAAACGCGCCTTAGATCAAATTCAATGGTTTCCAAATCCATTCCACCGCCCTCGATTTTGGAAAAATCAAGGATGTCATTCAAAAGAGCCATCATCGCATCGCCCGAATCCTTGATCGTATAGGCGAAGTCTTTCTGTTCTTTTGTTAAATCCGTATCCTCAAGCAAACGAAGCATCCCCATGATTCCCGTCATCGGCGTGCGAATTTCATGGCTCACAACCGCCAAGAACGCAGATTTTGAACTGTTCGCCTCATCCGCGACAATTTTTGCTTTGCGCATTTCTTCACTTCGTTCTGCCTCACGACCACGAAGCTCCTCCATAATTTCACGTTCACGCTCAATAACGCGTAAAAGTCGCGATTGGTCTGATGCCTCTTTGGACTGTTTGGCCTTTAACAAGGTTTGTGCCTTTTGTGCCTTTTTAACAACATCAGAAATATGACGCTTATTATCGTTTTCAATYGAAAACAAAACGCCAATAAAAACAAGAATCGCTTGCGGAAGAACCGCAATATACGGCGCCTGTATAAACATCCAATGATACGGAATAACCTCGGACACGCTTAATGTTCGCAGGGCGTACCCACCCACAAACATCGCAATCCAAACGCATAAATAATATCCCGAAACGCGTGTATATTTATTCTGATTAAACAACACATAGAACACACCAACGATCAAAGAACAAAGCGAAACACCCGAGGCGAGAAACACCCGGAAGGGCGAGCCAAAGGGGATAACAATCAACAAAGAAACCAGCGCCAGAATCGATCCACCAATGGCCAAAATCGCCATCGTCCGAAAACTCGCTAGCTCTGGTTTTTGCTGAACCGTAAAAAAGCACACGGATAAAATTAAGATCGATTGTACCAGAACAAAGATCGACGACAGGCTATCAACACCAGGAACACACGAAAACACCAACGAATCAGCGAATAAAAACCATAACAACGTTAACACATAATACGCTGCGAACGGTACGAACCCAAGGGCGTGGGTATACACATACCCCATAAACATCAAGGCCGCGGAAATCGCCAAAGCCCCCAAAACTAAAATGAAATATGTGTTCTCAGAATCATTCGCATTCTGTTTTGTCGTCAGGTAATGGTTGATATCAACAAACGATGGAACAATCACCAATGGAATATCATCATTGGGGACAATGTAAAGAACGACAATCGAATTAACATTGGTTTTTAAAGAGATAGGAAACGCCGTTTTCCCAATTGTCTTTTGTTGAGCCGCTCTCGCATTTTGACTTAAACCATCAAAGTGAATTCTTTTCGAACGGCCTTCATAGACAAGCAGTTTTGTCGTAAATCCAGACTGACCATCCAACATTCCACCAAGATCAAGAACCCAGTCCGTGTTCTTTGTCGTGTTCCGAACGCCAAACGCCACCCAATACGGTTGGGCCTTTTTTGAARACTTTACGGTTCGGCCTTTATTATGTGTCCCGCGGATATTATTTTTAAATCTTTGCACGACATCTTGTGCGCTCAATTCCCCTANTGGGTCTTCGGTTATATAGGCGTAATCACCCACATATTTCTTCTCAACACTTCTATCAAGGCGCGCGGTCGTCTTTTGATCATCCGCATGGACACCACTTGCGAAGGTAAAAAAACCAACGAAAGTAAAAATCCACATAAGAAGAGCGTTTGTATTAGACAAGGAACAACGCCATTAACGCCAATGTCACAACACATATAATCGTACAAACTGTGACAGTTTTTGTAAAATTGCCCCACATATTTTTTGCGTCTTTCACTGCTGTTGCGCTTGCTTTTGTATTATCTAATTCTGCCATTTTCTTTTCCTCGTTAAACATTTAAACATCACTGTCTTAATAATGTCTGA
The DNA here is from genome assembly GCA_002401195.1 of Alphaproteobacteria bacterium. Taxonomy (GTDB): domain Bacteria; phylum Pseudomonadota; class Alphaproteobacteria; order Micavibrionales; family UBA1664; genus UBA1664. The sequence goes on along the minus strand of NVSI01000041.1, from coordinate 1,793 downwards.
AATTCGAACTATAATCAATCTGTTGAAACTTATGACGTAAAATGGTTTATAAAGAATAAATATTTGAATACATGGATTATCAAAGTATGCGCCACCTCTTTTTTATAGCACTTTTGTTTCTTAGCATCCCTGCGAATGCCCAGAATACAGATGTTTTCACCGTGAACAACATCGCCGTTGATGTTGAAAGTGACAGCGCGTTTTCCGCCCGTAATAATGCTCTGGAAAAGGCACGCCGTGATGCATTTAATATCCTTACATCCCGCCTTTTAACACAAGAAGAGCGCAAAGACCTGCCGAAGGCCAAAAGCAAACATATCGCAACCTTAGTCGATAGCTTTGAAATCAACCGCGAGAAATATTCAAAAAATCGCTATCTCGCAAGCCTCAATATTACATTTAATCCACGCGCCGTTCATGGATATTTAGGGCGCTACACAAACGTTGCCCTGCCTGATCTCTTCTCACATGGCGCAAACACACCATCAAAAACCGCGTCTGATTCCACCCAAAGCACAATGAAAATAACGCGTCTGATTTTGCCATGGTACGGGAAAGAAAGCGCCATCACCCTTTGGAGGGATCCAAACCCTTGGCGCGATGCATGGGCATCATGGGCAAGAACACAACGCGCACAAGATTTGAACATCATTGTTCCCATCGGTGACATTAATGATATGCAGGCCTTTAACCCGCAAAAACCACTGAGTTTCGATCAAGACGCCCTTCAACGTTTGTTGAACCGTTATAACGCCGATCAAGCGATTATCGCGATGGCTGACCCTCTTCCTAATGGGATGATCCGCGTCAGCCTGTATCAATCAACATCCATGACACCTCGTTTTATTGACCGCGTGATTGCCTCTGGCGGATCAATGCGCGGTATGAACCGGTTTTTACCTGCTATTTATCAAAGCGCCGAAAAAATCGAATCCGCCGCAACAAAAGCTTATTCAATCGCCGCCGCGAAACAAAGTGTGACGGACACACCATCCTTTGCCGTGGACAACACGATCACAACCGCCTTTGAAGCCGAAGTGAAAATCGCAAACATTCAACAATGGATTGGCATCAAACAATCTCTCTCGCTGGTGTCTGGCGTGAATAATGTTCAAGTTAAATCATTGAGCCCTGGCCGCGCCGTCATTGCCTTTCGTTATGCCGGGACCCCCGAGGCCCTTCGCCGTGACCTGTCGCGACGTGGATTAAGCCTTTACGCAAACCCAACACAAATGAGCGGCGCCAGCCCTTATATTATCGTCCGCAAAAACGGTTAATCGAACATAAAAAGAAAGAAAACACCATGTCCTTTACAAGCCAAAAATCTTTTCAGTTCTGGATTTTCATAGCGATCATCGCCTGTGCCTTTCTGTGGCTATTTAACGGCGTTCTTGCCCCGTTTATCGTTGGTTTCGCCGTGGCCTATCTTTTAAACCCTGTCGTTGAAAAATTATCAGGCTATAAATTTCCGCGCTGGCTCTCCGCCCTTGTGATCCTGTTTATTTTTTTCATCACCGTCATTGTCGGGCTTTTGTTTGTTATTCCCGTTCTTGCCCGTGAAATGATCGAATTGGCACAATTAATGCCATCCGCATTCGAAACATCCCATGCGTGGCTCACGGAAAAATTAGAATCATTTGATGTGGATGTCCCACAGTCTTTTTCCGATTTAAAATCAATGGACACTGCGATTTTAACTGAAAAATCTGGTCAAGCCCTGAATATTGGAAAATCGCCAAGCTGCACCACCTACGGCCGCAGCGTCTGCTTGCGCGAGAAGGCCAGCAGCTGGC
>NVSI01000040.1 GCA_002401195.1 Alphaproteobacteria bacterium | reverse complement strand
ATCCAAACCCGTTTGGTTGATGATATCGTAATAAGGGTCAAATTTTGTTCCAGCGGCATTTTCAATCAATCGCGGTTCGCGCCCCGTTCCATAAAAATGAGAAAGCCCAACATCCCAATCTCCAAAATAATGAGACCACCGCACCGCCACGTCTACATGTTTATCGCCGGCGCTCGATTCATAGATGGCGTTGTTTGTATCAACAGGCGATGCCGCGCGCAATCGCCCCGATGCGCCCGCAAACGTTCGTTCACGAAACCCAGGAAGCGCATAAAAACTAAGGCGCCCAAAGTCTGTTTGCGTTGCAATATTCACCATGGGTTGTCCCAAATAATCCTCGCCATCCAAATCTTCTACACCGTCATTTTGATTGATAATATTCACAAGGTGGCGCGATTCCGTCACCCCCCAAAAGACTTTATTAACACCCGTTAAAATTTCCCAATCATCCGCCAGATAAAGCCAATATGCCTCTCGAACATCGAAATGAGATCGTTCATCATCGCGGCTGTCATGGCGATAAAAAGGAATAAAACTAAATCGGTGATCGCCTGCACTATATCGAAATTCAGGATTAAAAATCATCGATAATTCAGGCCCATTTTTTTGTCCGTCATGTTTCGGGCTTTGTGAAAAAATGCGCGTTTCCATCCCGACAAAACCTGAAACGTCAAAATCTCCAGCCTTAGAAAAGCCAGAGAAAATGAACATTGCAAAAGCGAAAGTGATAAGAAAAAATTTACCGAACACGTGTCAAAACACCTTTTTCAAAATCATTGGAATTCAGCCCCGTATTGAATTTATAATTTGAATAAATCAAATCGGTTCTTTTTCCATTTTGGGCATTTTCCATGTGTAATTTATGCGCACGCCAATATTTCCCAGCATGTTTTTTGTATCCCGAGAATGTTAGCGTTTTTAACAAACCGCCGCGGCGATCATAAAATTCAATTTTACGCGCTTGAAACACATCTTGATCAATCCATGATATCTGCTTTGTATATCCAGAATGTTTGTATCGTGGATAGCGCTCTACAACATCACATGTCAGCCCTCCACATTTTTCCGTTCGTAAAAATTTATAATCATATTTACCCAATTCCAATGATGTAAAATCTTCGAATGCGAATTCACTGCCGACAAACGGCCCTGATTTATTCACGGATGAAATTCTTTTAATCCGTTTCAAAGCCGGCAAATAAAGCCACTGATCATCAGGGGCAAGAATTTTCGCGTGGGACAATAACGCCGTTCCTGAAATATCAGACGGCGACGTAAAAACAGTAATGCTTTTATCGCCAACGCTTTCGTCCTGAACTTCCAAAATTTTGTTTTTCATGATGCGATTTGTTTCCTGCCCATGGGCATTTTTCAAAATCATTTTCATGTCAGATACACTGTCACCAAAGCCAAGATCGGAACGATCCGCTCGCGCGGAAATCGCAAATCCTTTTTCTTCCATCGTCTCGGCCTTCACTGCCGTCATCGTGCCAAGAAAGGATCCCACAACATAAAGCGTTAAGGTGAATCGTTTGAGATATGTAGTGTTCATGGGTTTTCATCTTTCTTTTTATATCCAATTAGTAACAAAGCCGGCAGTAAGGTAAAGTCCATAATTAAGGCAATCACCATCGTCACCGCCGTCATTAAACCAAGCTGTTCATTGATTTGGAATGTCGACATCGCCATCACCAAAAATCCACACGTCAAAATAACCGTGGTAATGACCAACGCCAAACCGACCGTTTCGAATGCGTATTTAATGGCTTCGGCCTGATCCATTCCTTTTTCGCGGCGCGCTCTCAAATATTTAGACAAAAAATGAACGCTATCATCCACAACAATCCCCAACGCAACGGCAGATACCGTCGCCGACGCCATACCGATATTGCCAGAGATCAGCCCCCAGACACCAAATGTCATTAAAATAGGAACCGCATTTGGAATAAGGCTCAACGCGCCTATACCAACGCTTCGCATCGCCATCATAATAATAAAAGCAATCGAAACAATCGCAATCACATTCCCCTGTAACATCCCTTTAATATTACGAAATGAGATATAAGAAAACAACGCCGTTGGTCCCGTTGCCGTGGCGTGCATGTCGCTTGGGACGTTATGTTTCAACCACGTGGATGTCCGTTCAATAAATTCACGCATATCCTTTGTTGTATAATTCCCAAGGGTCGCACTGATCCGCGTGGCCGATTTATCAATGTTAATGCGATCATTCAAATCCAATCCAAACGGCAATGACATTTCATACAATAACAAATATTGCGCTGCGAGATCACGTTCCTCTGGCAAGCGATACCATTCTTCACTATCACCATGCATATTTTTATTTAAGCGTTTAATAATGTCTGTATAGCTGTTGATATGTTCAACCTCTGGCTGCGCCCGCAACCAATCAGTGAATTTATCCAAATTTTTCAAATACTCAGGGTTGCTAATACCTCCAGTCTCTCCGGACTCAACGGAATATTCGATTAAATACACGCCTGTTAATTCGTTCATTCCAAATTCTGCATCCACGCGGAACTGGATCGAGCTATCGAAATATTCGACCCATTGATCGTTAATTTCAATTCGTGGAATCATCGCAATCAAAGCAATCGCTGCGACAATAGAGGTCACTAAAATGGCCTTTTGTTTCGCAATCACAAATTCCGCGTAACGCACCAAAAATTTTGACATTCCCGTTTTCTTTTGACCCGATTTCACCTTTACAGGCAAGATACTAATCAACGCAGGAAGAAGAGTGAGAGAGAAAAACCAAGCCGCACCAACACCAAAGGCCGTCATGTTTCCCAAATGATGAAAGGGCGGGGTATCCAATAAATTCAGCGTTAAAAATCCAATAATTGTTGTGAGGCTGGTAATAGTCACCGCCATAAAATTAATACGAATACTTTCTTTAAGGGCAGTGATTTTATCTTTTCCCTCGCGCATTCCTGCGATCATAGAAATTAAAATATGAACCGAATCCGCAATCGCCAATGTCAAAACAATCGTTGGTGCCATCATTGATATCGGCGTTAATTGAACGCCCATATATCCCCCCATGCCCATTGCCGTCACGGCCGAAAATACGATCACAAATAATGTCGCGATCGTTGCCGTCAAAGATCGCAGCGTAAAGATCATGACGGTGATCAAAAATAGATACATGAGAGGCGTCAGGCTCTGCATGTCCTTCATTCCCGCCTCCATAAAGGCATTATTCATCATCGAAATACCTGTTAATCCAATATGCAGATCAGGGTATTTTTCCTGTGCCGCCGCCGCAATTCCACGTGCTTTTGCCACGGCTTCTGGTACTTCGGTTAATTCTTTTTCTGGATATTGCAACGTCACATTAACGCCCGTTGCCTCGACATCACGCGCCAATAAATTCCCGTATAAAAGGGGCTCACTCACCGCAATTTTTTCTTTGTTTGCCAATTCAGACTGAGACAAAGATGGCCCGTCACGGATAAGGTCATCGACCGTTAAATCATCTCCGTTGGCCCAGCTATATTGAAAATTTGTGATCGAATCAACGCGCGTTGCAAATGGAATTTGCCACGATTCTTGAGTAATAAATTCAATCGCCCCCATCAAGTCACCGGAAAAAATATTCTTATTTTTCGGTTGTACAACAAACATCACATTGTCGTTTTTTGTATAAATTTGTTGGAATTCTTCGAACGCCATTAAGTCAGGATTTTCATCACTGAAAAACACACGATAGTTATTGGCAAATTCCAATTTCGGCATTCCAGACCCTGCCGCGAACACCATCATTGCCGCAACGGCAATAACAATAAAGCGCCACCTGACAATAAAGTCAGCAAACCCAATCGCAAAATTTTCAACGTTTAATTTCATCGTTTTAATATCCTTCAATTAATTTGAAATTACATTTCCATCATTTCGGAAATTTCCAATGTGCCGTCAAATTCAAAATGTGGACAGTCTTTAAGCAGCTCTACGGCCACATCCATGTTTTCTGCCTCAAGAATAGAAAAGCCCATAATCGGATTCGATGCACGATCACTTGATGCCCCATCCTTGGTAAGAATAGTTGTAACGCCAACAGGAGTCCCAGGATTAACAAGAGCCGCGCCAAGGCTTTCGGCCCAAGCCTTCCAAGCCTCCATATTTTTTTGTCCTTCTTCTTGGGTTTCTGGTTTTTGACTGCCATGGTATGTGAACATAAATTTAGACATTCGTTTTATCCTTTTCTTTGTTGTTATTTATTTTCATTCAAATATTTTTTTAAACGGCCGAGGAAATAATGATCCCATCCGGCTTTAGAAACATCAAAACACACTAAATTTCGTTTTAACCCCTCATGTGTGTAATCGTTCATTTGCTTATCTTAATGTATAATTGTATAATGCAAGTACAATACAAATAATAATTTTATTATGCAAGTGTTTTTTAATGGTTAAACGCGTTCAACATTCCCAATCCTCTTCATGTCCCATGGCTTGTGCTTTGGACGCGATTGGCGACCATTGGTCCTTGCTCATTATTCGTGGAATGATGTTTGTGGAGACGCACGAATACAAAGATTTTTTGGCCATGCCCGAAAGCATATCCAGCAACATTTTAACAGATCGCCTTAAAAAATTAGAAAAATGCGCGATGATAAAATCTGCACCCCACCCAAAAAGTAAGCGCAGAAAATTATACTACCTCACGCCAAAGGGCAAAAATCTTGCGCCCGTTTTGATTGAAATCGCGCGATGGGCCGCCGAAAATTTAGGGGATGATGTTTTCATTCCCGAAGATAAACGCCCCTATTTCGACATGCCCCTAAAGGATGTCACAGCCATGACTTTAGAAAAATTATCCGCGTGGGAAAAAGAAAACATACCATCTTAAAACGAGCAAACTTTATTTTTCAAAATAAGATTTAAGCTCTTTCAATTTCGTTTGAATATCCGCCAACATTATTTCTTTATCGTCTGCCTTTTTGTCATGTGCGCTTTCGGCCATGGCACATGATTTCGCCAATGGTTCCGCCCCTAAATTTGCTGCCGATCCCTTTAAACGATGCGCCGCTTTTTTCCATGTGTCACTGTCGGAAATGGCATCTTTCAATGCATCAAGACTGAGGTCCGCTTGGTCGAAAAATAATTCTAAAAGTTCTTTTTCGGTCTCTGGATCTCCATCCGTAAAAATTTCAAAATGATCCATATCAATCGGCGCTGTTTCTTCTTTCATGTCAGGGGCAATCACCGCATTATCGTTTTCATGGCTGGACAACTTTTCTTTTTTCGCTGTTCCCCCACCGATATGCGCCGTATGTTTCGCAATCATATTCATCAATTTTTCAGGGCGAATAGGCTTACTTAAATAATCATCCATTCCTGCATTGATGCATTTTTCACGATCCCCAATCATGGCATTAGCGGTCAAGGCAATCACAGGTAAATGTCCGCCTGTTTTCTCTTCACTTTCGCGCAATAACGTCGTGGCTTGATACCCGTCAATTTCTGGCATCTGACAATCCATAAGAACGATGTCATATTCGTTATTATCAATCATATCGAGCGCTATTTTTCCGTTTTCCGCCGAATCAATATGAGAAAATCCAAGACGTACTAATAATTTTTGGATAAATAATTGGTTCACAGGATGGTCATCCACGGCCAAAATCCTCAAATCAGCGGAGGCCGACAATTCATCTTCATTTTGTACGTCTTCGAAAAGATTGATTGGCGTCACTCGTCTATCCGCAACAATTAAAGGGGTTGTAAACCAGAATGTCGACCCTCTGCCTTCTCGGCTATTAACGCCGATTTTACCACCCATTAATTCAACTAATTTTTGACTAATCGCAAGACCAAGACCTGTCCCACCATATTTTCGAGTGACCGACGCGTCCGCTTGTGTGAATTTCTCAAAAATACTCTCAAGTTTATCTTCTGGAATACCAATTCCAGTATCAATAACAGATGTATGCAGACGGCTTATGCCTTGATCATTTGTTGTGATTTTAACATCGATTGTGATCCCGCCATTTTCCGTGAATTTTAACGCATTACTGATGAGATTACGCAACACTTGTTGAATACGCCCTAAATCACCTTCCAAAACATCCGGGATATTTTTAATTTCATTCAGACGAAGAGACACCCCATTATCTGTTGCCAACGGAAGGTATAATTGAACGATTTGACGAAGCGCTGTGTCAAGGTGAAATGGAACCATTTCAATATCCAATTCTTCCGCTTCAATTTTGGAAATGTCCAAAATGTCATTTAAAATCGATAAAAGATTTTCCCCTGACCCATGCAAAGTATGCGCATTTTCACGTTGATCTTCATCCAATTTGGACGCGAGCAACATTTCCCCCATGCCGATAATCGCGTTCATCGGCGTTCGCAATTCATGGCTCATATTCGCCAAAAATTCACTTTTCGCTTGGCTTGCTTCTTCGGCTTTTTTCTGGGCTTCTACAGCCTCAGATCGCGCCAGCTCTACGCCTTCTGTGTAATCTTGCATGCGTTTGTTTAAAAGAGTTTCTTCCTCGTACCGAACGGCCAATTCAGCGCGGTTTTTCTCTAGCTCCACTTGCCATTGTCGCACACTTCGCAAGGCAAAAAACCAAACAACAACCAAGAACATGAGCGCGCCGATCGTTGGATAAAGCGCATAATACATACCGCGCGCCAAGCGGAAAAAGTCACTATGCGACCGTTCATTCACTGCTTGTGAAAATTGACGAATAGATTGCAGGTGAATCTTTTTATATTCCAAATAATTCTGGCTGGTCGTGACTGCACGTGCCTCATCCAAACGCCCCTCTTTCACAAGCTGAAAGACGCGAATGTCCATATTGAGGACCTTGTTATTCGCATCTTTTGTCTTGCGAATATAGTCCATTCCTAGGTCGCTATGTTGCTCTTCCATCATGGCCATCACCGCATCAAATTCGGCCACATGTTCGATATAATTTTGTTTCCATTTTCGATCACCCGTCTTCACGGACATCGCCGAGGCATAAGTTAACGCGCTGTCTATCTCTACAATTTTATCCGTGAGAGCAAGAACAGCAACGCCCTTATTTGTATCCTCTGTCAACGTGTGGTGAGAGGAGTACCCATTCCAAATACCCCACAAAATAGAAAACAAGGAAAGCCCAATCGCTAGGCTTAATAATTTCGTTGGAAAGGCCGTGTGATTGGAATGTCTGGCCATGCGTTGTTGATGCGTATACATCGTCAACGACAGGGCAATGCCCAAAATAACACTGGCGACCACCGCAATAATCAAGGCCATTTCTACAAAATTTTGACCTGAATCAAATCGGCAATCGGCATAAGGCACAAACACGGCCGCCCACATCCCCGTATAATGCATACCAACAATCGCCGCGCCCATCACCAATGCCGCCGCAGATTCCCAAACGATTTTCCATCGTCCTTCGTGTTTTCCAAGTGTAAAAATAATCACAAGTGCCGCGCCAGAGGCAACAATCGCAATCGCAACAGACAATAAAAATATCGCCGGAATATAGCGCAGATCGGCGTCCATATCCATTGCCGCCATACCCGTATAATGCATCGCACAAATCGCCGTTCCGATTAAAATAGCGCCGCTAAAAACCTGTGATATACAAAATTTTCCTGTCCGCACAATTTTTAAAACGCCATAGGCAATCACGACCGCAATCACCATCGATACAATTGTAAGCAAGGGATCATACGTATGAACCATGTCCATTTCATAGGCCAACATACCAATAAAATGCATCGACCAAATTCCAGTTCCAAATGCAAACGCCCCCCCATAATGGAAAAGAGATTTCATTTTTTCCGTTTCAGCCCTGTGAATATCGGTCGCAAGACGCACGCCCGTAAATGACCCAAATGATGCGATAAGATAAGAAAGTAAAACAAAGATCGGCGAATACGAGCCTCTCTCCGCATTGTCGGAGACATCTCCAAAAATAAAGAAATATTCCAGTATAGATTGTGCCTCTGGTCCCATAAAATCCCACCCTTTTTGATCAAAAGTTATAACAGTTTAGCCCTTAATAGACCTTCCATCAAGGCCATCAACATACACCTCAAATATTAACGACAGTCACCTAAAAATAGATACTCCGTTGAGTAATCCGCATTCACCTCGGTCCCCAGCATAAAACACCCCATGGACACATCCGGCGTCACGACAATTGTGAGCGTAATAGAAAGCATCATCATCATTAAAAAAAACATCCCTATAATTCCATTCATGATAATCGCTCCTGTGTGTTGTTTCCTTGTGATTTTCGTGCCTTGTTCATAACAAAAGGCGAATTTTCGATATATTGAATCAGTTTGTCTTTTGTAAATGGCTTCCCCACGAAGCCTTGCGCGCCCAAATCCAGCGCCTTTAATATATTTTCACGATCTCCATTACCGCTGAACATCACGACATGGGCTTCATCATCCAATATTTTTATTTTTTTCAAAACGTCATGGCCATTAATATCCGGTAATTCAAYATCCAAAAATACAATGTCTGGCGCCGTATTTAAATATCCCAAAATCGCACCGCGCCCATCATCGGAGAGTGACAAATCGTATCGCCCTGCCAGTGCCTTTTTGATCAATGTCTGTGAAAAAATGTCATCTTCCACGACCAATATTTTAGGCGCCTTTCTATTGGCCCGACGTTCACCAATCGAACGCACCAATGACGCATCGACTTGCTTAAGAACTGCGTCTGTTGATATTTTCTCAGGTTCATTTTTTTGCTTTTTAAGGGCCTTTTCACGTTTTTCTTTCTCTTCAAATGCGCGAACCTTGGCAACGCACATCGATTCCAATTCATCCCAGTGGACGCCAATTTCATAAAGTTGAACCAAATTCTGCAATGTCTTTGCGGATAATGTCTCGGAAAGATCGTTCAATAAATCCTGTAATAATGTCTGTGTAATCCCCCATCCATAAACAAAGACATCTTTGTCATGTGTGATATAAACTTGTTCAATCGACGCGCCCAAAGTATGGCGCAGTGACCGCTCCAAACGCGGCAACCATACGGACATCGGCTCCTCCGCCCTTGATAGGCGCAAAAGGAGACAACGATGAGAGGGGTTTCCGATCCTTGCTTCGCGCAAATCGGCCAGTAGGAGTTTTTCAGAGTTGTGAGTGGCTATTTTCATACGTTGTCTCCATTCTGCGTAATAGTATAATAGCAAGTCCCGTGCCAAAAATAACATTGAATAAAAACAATACGATAGCATGACTCTCTTTTTATATTTATCAAAATAAAACGTATCAAAATGATAATTTTATTATTTTAATACTTTTTAACCGTTTCCTGATAAACTCAAATCATGGCCAAAACAGTTCTCATTATCGAAGACGACCACACACAGCGTGTGATTCTTGAGGCATTTCTTCGCACAAGCATGAATTTGGATTCATATATGGCCGAAAACGGCCGCAAAGGCCTTGAAATTCTTGCGACAAAGCCCAGTATCTCACTCGTGATCTCTGATATCCAAATGCCCGTCATGGATGGAATCGAGGCGTTAAAAGAAATAAAAAAGGCATACCCTGCCATTCCCGTCATCATGGTGTCCGCCGCCCAAGATTTAGATCAAGCCGTCACCGCCATCAAATTGGGCGCCGCAGATTACATTAATAAGCCATACGACAAAAGCCGCATGACCGTCACAATACAAAACGTCATGAAAATGCAAACGATGGGTCAGGAAATCGAACGATTGCAACACGATAAAGACAATCGTTTTACATTCACGGATATGATTGGCCATGATGATGGATTAAAAAATGTAATCCAGTTGGCCAAAAAGGCTGCGATGGTTGACCTTCCGACCCTTATTAATGGTGAAACAGGAACAGGGAAGGAGTTATTCGCCAAGGCTATCCACGGCGAAAGCAAACAATCAGGCGCCCCCTTTATTGCCGTCAATTGCGGCGCGATTCCTGCTGATTTAGTCGAAAGCACATTATTCGGCCATGAAAAAGGCGCCTTTACGGGCGCAACACAAAGCGCGATTGGTAAATTCCGCGAAGCCGAGGGCGGAACGATTTTCCTGGATGAAGTCGGCGATCTCCCGTTGGAGGCTCAGGTCAAATTATTACGCGTTTTACAAGAACGCGAAGTCGAACCCGTCGGCGCATCACGATCCGTTAAGATCAATGTCCGCATCGTTACCGCAACCCACAGAAATTTAGAAGAAGACGTCCATCAAGGGCTTTTCCGCGAAGATTTATATTATCGCCTCAATGTTTTGCAAATGAAAATTCCATCCCTGAAAAGCCGCCCTCAGGACATTCCTTCGCTCATCGATTATTTTATGCGCAATATTGCAATCACGGCGAATATTCCCGAAAAAACAATAGAACCAAAAACACTCAGCGTTCTTCAAAAACGCAAATGGCCAGGAAACGTTCGTGAATTGGAAAACAGTGTCTATCGTGCCTGCGTCCTCAGCAATAATTCAGAACTTCAGATCAATGATTTTCCCTTACAAAAACAATTCACCAAAGACGTGGACGAAAATACAAATCATAAAGAATTACACACCGAACACGCACCCTATGAAACAATCGCCGAGATGGAAATCGCAATGATCAAAGATGCATTATCGCGGCATGACGGAAACATGACAAAGGCTGCCCAGCATTTGGGACTTGCGAAATCGACCCTCTATCGCAAAGTGCGCGAGCATAAAAATACATGACATTTTAAGTAATCTTATTTTTATATTCAGGCTTCCTTTGTACACTAGGGAGAGAAGCCATGAAAAACAGAAAAAATGCACACAGAAACCATAAGAATGACGCTGAACACGCGCCCATCGACCTTGATGCGTTGCGCGATTTATTCGGAAACGACCCTGACTGTGAAAAAAAGCTTTTTGATATTTTCTTTTCAACATCGGATGAAAGCCTTGAACATTTAGAATCGGCACTCAAAAATAAATGCGTCAATCAATGGCGCAATGCCGCCCATAAAATCAGCGGATCTGCCGCCAATATGCGCGCGAAAAAACTGGCCGAAATTTGCGCAGCGGCAGAAAAGAATTTTGACCATGGGGACACGACCATAAAACGTCAAAACCTCAACGCGATCCAAAAAGAAATCAACGCCATAAAAACCTATATGAAGTTTCGTTAATTTCTTCTTCCGACGAATAAGAGACACRTTTATGACGGCTCATATAACTCTGTCCACGACGCACAC
>NVSI01000039.1 GCA_002401195.1 Alphaproteobacteria bacterium | reverse complement strand
TAAATGGTCAGGAGTGGTCATGGTGTAAGACTAAACTTGATAGAATTAATTATAAAAAAACTGTAGCTGATGCTTCAGTAGATGGAATTATTCCTGAAGAACACATAAGAAGTGAACACCAAGTCTTACAAGATTTAATGAAATGGCTTGAGGAAATTTTTTTCTCAGCAACATTTGGAGGGGAAGCGCTTTCCTTGGCCGCGGCGCAGGCCGTAATGACAATTGTTGATCGCGATGATATTCCCGCTCAATTGGAAGAAACGGGGCGCATTCTGATGGATGGTCTTAATGAAATTATCAAAGACAATGATGCGTCCGATTTTTTAGAGGTGGTGGGGCACCCAAGTTGGAGTTTTTTCCTTGTGAAGGATTATAAAAATTATGAAGGCTTGCATCTCAAAACGTATTTTTTACAGGAAATGTTTGCGCGTGGAATTTTGACGTTGGGGCTTCATAATATGTCCGCGGCACATTCTGCCGAAGATATTGAGAACACGCTGCATGCGTATGCAGAGGTTATTCCGTTGTTAAAAACAAACGCAGACAATGGAACGATCGATCGCGCCTTGTTAACGGATCCATTGCAACCGTTGTTCTCTGTCAGGTAATTTACTATGTTGAAAATCGTTTTTCGTGTTGATGCAAACCACCAAATAGGTGGCGGTCACTTGATGCGATCTCTTCGGTTGTTGAGTGCATTTAAAAAGCAGAATGTTGAAACTGTTTTGATCACTGAGCGGACGACAGCGGATGATTTCCCTGAATTGATAGCCTCGTTTAATGAGGTTGTTTTGATCGATGATGCAAAAGATATACAGGTGTTTGAAACGGCCCTTTTTGGCGTGAGTGCAAAGGCGCATGTCGATGCCATTATATTTGATCATTATGAATTAGGTGAACAACACGAAGAGTGCGCCAAGAAATATGTGTCACGCGTGATTGCCTTGGATGATCTTGAAAGGCCTCATGCGGCTCATCTTTTATTCCATTACAATCAATTCCTCGATGATGCGGCTATGGATTTTGTGGGAGGGCGCTGTGATTTGTTGTTAAATGATTCATGTTATTTCCCGATTGMTGAGGCATTTTTAAATGTTTCTCCGTGGGCGCATTGTTCCTGTATATCGAATGTTTTTATAAGTTTTGGGTATGATGATCCGAAATTATTTACGGCAAAAATTTTAGAGGCGCTGAGGCCGATCCCTAAAAAAATAAAGGCGTTCGTTGTGTTAAGCCCGCGCCTGCAATCGGAAATACAAGATGTTATTGATCGTTTTAAAGGCTGTCATGAAGTTGAATTTTTCTATGCGTTAAATGCAGATGATTTGGCAAGCGTGATGTCCATGTGTGATTTTGCAATTGGCGCCGGCGGTGGAAATATATATGAGCGCGCGGTGTTGGGTTTGCCGTCGATGGTGTACGAGTATGCAGACAATCAAAAACCGAACATTGATTATTTTGAACGGAGTTGCGCAATTTATAATGCGGGGCGTATCGATGAGTTTTCGTCAAAGAATTTTTTAGAGATGTTTACGAGTTTAACGCAAAATGAGAACATGTTGAATGAACTGTCAGATCATAATATCGGTATTTTAGGCGGAGAACCGCGTTGTTATCTCGATTCATTCCTGTGTTCGTATGTAGGTGGTGATTTGTCTTTGCGCCAGGCGCGTATGGAAGATTCTAATTTCATCTATGGGTTGCAGGATGCGGAGACAAGGAAGTTTTACAAAAATGTAGAGCCGCCAACAATGACAGAGCATGAAAATTACATGCAAAAACGTATTCGTAATCCGATGTCATTTTTTATTGTCTCGTATAAAGGGCAAGATGCGGGCTTTTTACGCTTTGATAACGTGGGCGACGATTGTGAGGTCTCGGTCGCGATTGGTAAAGAGTTTCGAGGAAAAGGGCTCGCTTTAAAAGCGTTGGAACAGGGCCTCTCACTCTTTCCTTGTCGTGAAATCTATGCTTATATTCACAGTGAAAATGAGGCGTCAATCAAATTATTTGAAGGTCTAAAATTTAAAAACAAAGAACAACAAGGTCAATTTATTAAATTTATAAAGGATAATTAAATGGCGCGGATTTTGTTAAGTGCAATGGGAACGGCAGTCGCCCCCAGTATCATAAAAAGCATTCAGGCCGAGGGGCATTTTGTTATTGGAATGGATGCAGGGGAGCACCCAACGGGGCAGTTTTTTGCAGATGATTTTTGGCGGGCGCCATTGATTAAAAATAAGCAAGGATACATTAATTTCTTGGTCGAAAAATCGAATCAATTCGACGTATTTTTTCCTTATATTGATGAGGAGTTGGTATTGCTGTCCGAACGTTGGGGACATCTTCCTGATGTTTTAAAAGATAAAATTTTTATCAGTTGTGCCGAAGCAATTCAAATCACAGATGACAAAATTGAGTTCCATAAGTTTTGTAAAGAAAATGACATTCCTTGTGTTGAATTAGCGACAACGTTTCCTGCGTATTACAAGCCAAGATCAGGACGTGGTGGAAACGGGCATAGTGTGATCACGACACAAGACGAATGGGATTATTTTTCGAAAAAAACAGAAGGGATGTTTCAGGAAAATATTCGAGGTATGGAGTATACGATTGATGTTTTGACAGGTAAAAACGGGGAATGGATTTTTGGGTTGCCGCGTAAAAGGTTGAGCGCAAAAGGGGTGAGCACCGTTGGTCAAATTGACGTCCGCCAAGACATTCTGGATTTGTGTAAAAAATGCGTTGAAGCACTCGATTTTAAGGGGCCAATTAATATTCAAATCTTTGAATGCGACAAAACAGGTCGACTTCTTTTGTCGGAAATCAACCCACGTCTGTCAGGAAGTTATCTGTTTTGTGCGCAGGCTGGCTTTAATGTCGCTGCAGAAAGCATTGCGCTATTTTTAAATGATGAATATCCCAAAGACCGCGACATCGCGGATCAGAAAATTATATGGCGGTTTTATGAAGAATTTATCCCAGCCTAAAAACACTCAAAAACTTGAAATGGCTCTGGTGGGGTATTCTCGAATTTTCATTGATTTGGACCACACGATTTATGATCGATTTGATTATGATTTTTTTGCCTTTTTGGACATGGCGCGCCATGTTTTAGGCGAGAGTGATAAGAAAGCCAAAGAGATGGCGCTATGGATTTGGGATGTCAAAGATAAAAAAGGTCCTCATTATCGCTGTTTGTTTAATGATTTCATTGAGTTTTATGGCTTGAATTCGGGTGTTTTGCCCGATTTGATTTCGTTTTATCAGCGATATGACCCTAAAAACCTTGTGCAAGAGCAATCGTTAAGGCCGCTGTTGAAGAAAATTCATAATGCTGGACGACATGAAATTATTGTCGTTACAAATGGTGAAAAGGAACGGCAATCCCTGAAAATTGAAGCGTTAAATTTGAAAGAAATCGTCGATGAAATCATCATTCTGGATCCTCGAAATAAGGCCTGTAAATTAAAACCTGACCCGCATGTTATTAAAGAGTATCAACGCTTGCGAGGCGAAGTTCGTGCTGTTATAGTGGGCGACGATTTAACAACAGACGGGCAATTGGCTCGTAATACAGGTTTGGATTTTATTCATTATGAGTATACCGGCACACAAAGAAGAAGTTTCTTGCCCTATAACGGGGACGAATGAAGTTGAGCATCTTTTAAACTTTCCACAGTTCCCGGTTTTTCAACATCCGATGAGTGTGAACGCTGAGCTTGATCAAGTTCGTGTTGCGTTGGATTTTTATTATTCTCCTGTGTCTGGGCATTGTTTTCAGGCGGAGTATAGCGAGGAATTGCTTGAAAAGTTATATTCGTCTCATTACTACACGCCGGCGGAGGGCTCAATAGGTGAAACTTTTCGTAAATATTTTATTTCTGTTTTGCCACAATATCTTGATAAGCATCCAAAGAAAGGCGAGGGCCTTAATGTTTTGGAAGTTGGAAGTTCGGATGGTGAAATGTTATCTGATTTGGATGCATTTTTATCGGATGCGACATTTTTGGGGTTTGAGCCGAATTCTCTGACAAGTAAGAAGTCAGAAGAAAAAGGATTTGAAGTTCGTGACGCATTCTTTACTGCTGAAACAGTGCGGGGCATTGATACAAAATATGACATGATTTTTTCACGTCATGTTGTTGAGCATATCCCAGATCAAACTGATTTTTTTAATGCTGCCGCGAAAGTTGCGGCGCCAGGGGCGTACTTAATTCATGAAACACCGTGCTTGGATTGGTTTATCAAAGAAGGAAAGCTTGATCCATTTCATGTTGAGCACATTCACGTATTTTCTAAAGCGTCCATTCAGGCTTTGGCGAAAAAAAATGGATGGCTTATGGTTGGTTTGGAGTTGAGTGAAGCGGGCAATATGATCGGGTTCTTCCAAAAAGAATCCGAGGCTCCAAATGCTTTGCCAGATATTTTACCACCGAATGCCTTTAATTTGGATAAAATTCGCGGTCAAAAACAGCGTTGGTTGGATGCGTTGTCGTCCGCTAGCGAAGGTAAAGAGCTTTACCTGTGGGGCGCGGGGTCGTTTGGTTTGACCGTTGGGTCTTTGTTGGATGGACAATTTGAGGCTTATTTAGACAGCAATAAAAACAAAGAGGGCCTTCAGTATGCGGGGCTGAATAAGTCCATTAAGCATGGGCCGTCTTTATTGGAAAGCCGAAAGCAAGATCAAGATAAAATTGTAATAGCGATTTCGTCGACTTTTAGTGTCGAGATTGAAACCGCTATTCGCGCGACAGGCTGGCAAGGCGAAGTGATTGCTCTTGCGAATATATAATTTGAGCAGAGAGAGAAACTAGGCATGCTTCAAAATAATAAACATTACGTGATCGCAGAGATTGCAAATGCGCATGGAAAATTGTTGGGCGTCTGTATGGGGACCTTAGAGGGCGCGCATGCGGCGGGAGCAAATGCGTTTAAGGTTGCGACATACAAGCCAAAGGATTTGACGGTAAAATCTGATCTTCCGGCCTTTTCGTTGGAGGGGACACCTTGGGCTAAGTTTAAGGATTTTTATGGCCTGTATGAAAATATCCACATGCCGTGGGATTTTCATGCGCCATTGTTTGAGCGTGGAGCAGAGCTTGGTATCGATGTTTTTTCGTCACCATTTAGTCCAACGGCCGTTGATTATTTGAAAACAAATTTTGAGCCACCATTTTACAAAATCGCATCCTTTGAAATTGTGGATGATGAATTGCTGGCGTCGGCTTCATCAACAGGAAAGCCAGTCATTATTTCTACGGGGCAGGCCAATTACGATGATATTGACCATGCGTTGACCGTTGCGCAAAGTGCAGGGGCGACTGACATTTACTTGTTGCACTGTATCAGTAGTTATCCTGCGGATATATCAATTGTAAATATGAAATCTTTTGTCGCGTTGAAAAAACGCTTTGGGACGCGTGCGAAGATTGGTTTGTCGGATCACACAATAACAATTACGGCGCCGCTATTAGGCTTGGCAATGGGGGGCGAGATGTTGGAAAAGCACATTACGCTCACTAAGGATGAGTTTTTTGAAAATGGTGCGCGTAATCCTGATGTGGCATTTTCACTGACGCCGGATGAATATAAAATTATGATGGATTCTATTCGTGTGTATGAGGAGTATCTTGGAGATAAACGTTTTGATGATTTTGAACAAGCGTGCCAAAGTGTCGTGTCTTTCATTGGGAGTAACCCTCAATTTTCCAAGATGGCTGGAGACGATTTGGGGAGAATTGAAGATGCCTGGGGAGAAGATCAGTTTTTACGAAAAGACGAAGATTTTTTGTCAGGATACCGTCGTTCATTGATCGTGACGCAGGATGTCAGCGCAGGTGAGAAACTTGTTTATGATGAAAATTTTTCGGCTCTCCGTCCCGGGCATGGTGCGCATCCAAGGCACCGCCCTGTATTTGAGGACGCTATCTTAACGAGAGATATTAAGGTTGGCGAAGGTCTGGCTGAGACCTGCATTCAGGCAGAACAAAAACCTTCTTTTAATAAGGTGGAAACTATATAATGAAAACTATCCTTGTTATTGTCGCCCATCCTGACGACGAAGCCTTAGGCTGCGGCGGGACAGTTGCGCGCTTGGTCAGCGAAGGCAAGGATGTTCACTTACTATGTCTGACGAACGGTGTTTCGGCGCGCGCAAGCGCAGATGAGACTGATGCCTCTCAACGGAGTGATGCTTTACGAAATTCGTCTGAGATTTTGGGGCTTAAAACTGTTCAATGCCTTGATCTTCCTGATAATAAAATGGATTCATTGCCGTTGTTGGATGTCGTTCAACAGATTGAATCTGTGATCGCGGACATTAAACCCGACACTATCTTTACGCATTATGCGCATGATTTGAATGTGGATCATCGCGTGACTTATCAGGCGGTGGTGACGGCAACTCGCCCTCAAATCGGGCAAACTGTTCGTGAAATTTTGATGTTCGAAGTGCCGTCCAGTACGGAGTGGGCATATGGAGATTCTCAATCTTGTTTTAAGCCAAATGTCTTTTTTGATGTTTCGAATTTTATGCTGAAGAAAATCGAATCGTTACGGGCTTATGACGAAGAGATGAGGGACTTTCCTCATCCTCGTTCTTATAAGGCGATCGAGGCCGTGGCAACGGTTCGGGGCGCAGAGGTCGGCGTCCACGCGGCGGAAGGCTTTATGCTTGCCAGAAAACTGTCTTAAGATGGGTAAAGTCGTGTGCTATCAATATGTTCCGTTGATTATGGGGAGGGCCTTAAAAAGAATGACCCCGATGATCAAAGCGCAGGGTGGTCAGGTTGTTTTGGACATTGAAGATAGCGTTCAGGATATTTTTGACCCTAATAAATCCTCAGCATTGAAAAAAAAAGCGCGTGAAAATCTTCTGGAACTGACGTCCGTTTATAAAATACAAGATGTTGTGCCAATCCGTATTCGAATGAACGGTTTGGAAACTTCGTATTTTGAAGATGACCTTAAAACTATTGCGCACATTCATAACACCATATGTCCTGTTGCGGACATATGGTTGCCTAAATCAGATAATCTTGATTATGTGCGCCGCGCGCGGGCGGCCTTCGATGAAATGGGCTGTGAATCCATCAAGTTTACAGCGATGCTCGAGTCTGAAGAGGGCTTGAAAAATTTACCTGAAATTTTGGACTATAAAAACGATCTGGGTATAACAAAAGTTCACTACGGCCATTATGATTTCAGTTTATCCGCAGGGCATTGGCCGTTTATTCCGCAGGATCATGGTGAGTTTTGGAAGATTATTGATACCATCTTATCAGTTCTAAAACGGTATGATATGCCGTATGTCCACACTCCTTTGGGGGATCTGAATAATAAAAATTTATTTAAATCTGTGGAACAAGAGCTCAATAAAAAGGGCTTTGGACCCGGGATGGGCATGACTGCCTTGAACCTTAATCAAACGAAATTTGCAAATGCAACGGATGGAACAATTCTTAATTTAAGTCTGAGGAGTGATTACTCGGAATCTAAATTGATTGAAATGGCAGTTCAAAAAAAGACAGCTTTTGAAAATAATCGCATTAATAAACGGAGCTTTTCGGTTAAGGATGATGTTTTTGTGACGCCTCATGAATATATGGGCGCGTGTAATTTTTTGGAAAGAAACCAGTCAAAAATGGAGGCTGTCAATTGAAACTGGACGTTCACATCGAAGGTGAAAATATTGATTTGTGTATTCCGACAGAGGAATATGCCCTGAACTCAGATTGGTATTCGTGGTTTAATGATCCAAAAATTACGCGGTATTTGTATCAGGGAGAGACGCGGAACACCCCTGAAAAACAACTGGAATTTTTCAAACAGGAAAAAGCCAGCGGCCAGCGTGTTATTTTTATCATATCGGATAAAAATAATTATATTGGAACGATATCATTGAGCCATATTAACAAGGGGCAGGCGGATATGGCGATGGTCATTGGCCAGCAATGTAACCCCCGAATGCGCCCGTATATTTCTTTGGAATCGATTGCTCGTATGTCGGAATATGCGATGACAGAAATGGGCGCACGACGGATTAATTCCGCACAACATATGGAACTGAATGGGTGGCAATACAGGAAAGAAATTCTGGGGTATCGTCTTGAAGGTATTACACGACAGGATTTCATCAAAGGGGAGGAGCGCGCGAATTTAATGCGAAGCTCGTTAATTTATGATGATTACCTGCGTCTTGTTGATGTTCGCGGGCAATATTGGGACTCTTTGGACTCTATGAAACGTCGTTTAAAATCCTTACCAAAAGAACGCTTCATTGATCGATTGGATCATTTTTTGAGTGTTGAAGGTGACGCCTATTATAGGGATGTATTTGATCTGTAATGTCAAAAATTCTTATATTTCAGCAACGTGGATGGGGGGTGCGTATTGGTCACCCAATCGCAACACAGTTAAACCGTGACGGTCACGCCATTGCGGCAATTACGGCAAAAAAAACAACGGCTCGTTTTATTCAGGAGCAAAGTGACCTGAATTATTTTGGTATTCTAAACCATGATGAGATCATAGAATTCCCCGAAAAAGTTCTTGAGAAATTTGATGTAATTCCATCTTTACAGAAAATTTGCGATGATTTAGGCGTGGATAGTATTTGGCCGATCGCCAATCGATTGCGAACACATGCCCGAAGTTATAAAGATAAATATTATTATTCTTTCCGACAAAATATGAATGATAAGGATATAATTATCTATATTCAGGCTCTATATCTATCCTTGAAATCTTTTTTAGATGAGGTGAAACCAGATATTATTTTAACGCCGAACTTTGCCTCTGTGATTCAGGAGATCACTCGATTGTTGGCAAAGAAAAAATCGATCCCCATGGTTGGTGTCATGTATACAAAAGTGGATGGTCGATTTTCGTTTATTGGTTCAGGATTTTGTGATCAGGGATATTTTATCGATCGCTATAATGATTATTCTTATGACGCGACTTCGGACGAGATAAAGACGAAGACTGTTAACTTCCTTGAAGAACAAGAAAGCGCGACAAATAAGGTCAATAATATTCGACCGCCCAAGGTAAGAAAAACATGTGTTCGGCGTTTTAAAGATATCATTTTACCCTTTTATTTATGTTTTCGATTTTATTGGAGACGGAGTGAAAGTCGAGAAAATAGGCGTGCAAATTTAGGCCCCACTCTTGATTACCGCCCTCCGTATTATATTTTACGTGATCATTTTATGCATTTATGGAACAAACGAAATGCATGGCAATATCCGTATTCAGATATAGAAAAAATTAAATCGCCTTATGCATTTTTCCCGCTTCAATTTCAACCAGAAGAACAAATTGACGTGATTTCCGGATATTTTAATAATCAAATTGAGATCGCCCGTTTGACGGCACAATCTTTGCCCGGTGATATGACGCTAGTTGTTAAGGAGCATCCATCTATGATTGGTCGAAGATCTCGTTCTTTTTATGATAAAATTGCGCGATCTCCAAATGTGAAGTTGGTCGCGCCAGATATCGATTCCCAAAGAGCAATACACGGCGCACAAATTGTATTGGCGCCAAGTGGGACGGTGTTGATGGAGGCGGCATTGATGAAAATTCCAGCCATTCAATTTGGTGAAATGGGCATTACAAAACTTCTTCCAAATATAACGTATCATACGGATTTTCCATCATTGCCTAAAAAAATTGTTGAGGTGCTGTCTTCTCCCTTTGATGATAAAAAATATGATCAATCTATGCGTCGTTATGTTGCATGCTCGTATGAACACGGTTTCTTGATGGAGTATGTAAAAGTTTGGGAAAAAGGCGGCGAGGGTGACGAAATCGATTATTTGTACCGTCAATATAAAGACGTCATTTCTTATTATTTGAACAAGAAAGTCGCGTGATGCTTGCTCAAATAAAAAACATGGCATCTCTTTTAGATTCACAAAAAATTGAATACGTGATTTGGAAAAGTCTTGAAAACTTTAAAAGACAGCTTGAAGGAAAAGAAGATATCGATATTTTGTTTCGTGACGAAAACCGACATGACGTTTTCTCTTTTCTATCTAAAAATGGTTTTATTCTTGATATCACATCCGCTGACACACACGGAGGCGACCTTTATATATTCAGAGGGTACGATAATGAAACGCATCGTTTTTTTACCTTTCATTGTCATTTCGGATTATTTTCAGGCTCTAAAAAATACAAAGAATATCGTATTCCATTGGAAGATTTATGCTTTTCTTCAAGAATAAAAAAGGACGATTTTTGGGTTTTGGATGACATCATGTTTTTTGTGACGCGATTTATTGTGAATGCGATCCGTGAAAAGCCTAATGATCCGATTTTGGATGATTTGTGTGCTCGATTTAGTGGCAAAATAAATGATATCGAAGAAGTCGATATTTGTAAAAAAATATTCGCACCGCTTGGAATGAAAAAGAGTGTTGATAAATTTATGGCGTCGAGTCATGAAGGAAAAATAGGCATCCAAAATAAAATTGTATCTAATTTAAATAATCTTAATCCCATTGACCTACGCATCCTAAACCTTGATAAAGTTAAGAAAAACAGACGTTCTAATGTTATCAATCGATGTGCGGTTCGTGTCGGTTTGAAGCGTAATAAATTGGGGTATGGATGCGGGATAATTTTGGCAGGTCATGACGGCGCAGGGAAGTCATCATCAATGGAAAATCTGTCCACAATTTTGCGAAAACTTGGCCCAATTAAGAAAATATATCTTGGACGTCAGGGGTGGGTGTTTTTGAATGAATGGATCGATAAAGGACGCGCGTTAAGAGGCGTTGGTTTTTTGTTGCGGTCGATCTGGCCCGTCACATCCAGCTTAGAAATTATAACGCGTTATGCTATTGGAAAGACTTTCGAAAAAATTGGTTATATCGTGATTTATGATCGATCTTTATATGATGTTTTAATGAAGTGGAGTGGTCGAAAAATCGCTGGCGCACGTCTGTCATGTTGGATGACTCGCATGGTATTAAAACGTAAAGACGAACGTTCATTATTTGTGTATTTATTGTGTTCGTCTGAGGCCGTTCAAAAACGCAAAGGTAAACATACAGATGAAGAAGTGAACAAATTACAGCAAGTGTATGAAAATGTATTACCGTCGTCGTATCAAAAAATAGATACAACCGATTTATCGCCTAAAGATACTCATAACGAGATCGTTAATTTGTTCCTAGAGAAACAAAAAAAGGTTTGTGAATGTTTTTTATAAGCCGCGGCATTGTAAATGTAACTTTTAAAAATATT
>NVSI01000038.1 GCA_002401195.1 Alphaproteobacteria bacterium | reverse complement strand
ATCATTTTTTTGTAATTTTAAAAAATAGAAATACACATGCTGGCGCATATCGCTTATGTATTTGATATGAAGGATCCAAAAATTATTTATCAATCTGACTTTTTACGGGCTGTATTGCATGAAGGCGCGTCTGATACGGGCGCGTTATTATGTGAGTTTGATTACTTTAATAATAAAAGAGACGGATTCCCCGATATTCGTAAATCCGGGAGGATGGTTGATCATGGTTTTTCACGCTTAATTATTGATACATCGTTGAATAACTGGTTTTTATCAGGGGACGTCCCAGATTTAGGGCGCGCGCTGGACAATATTGCGGGTGATTATGACTGCCATGTGTCTTTGTGTTTCAGTATGGGGATCATGCCCGCTTTAATGTTTTCAAAGGAATTAAGGCTTCAAAAAATCATGGCGTTTTCACCTGTTATTTCGATTTTTGAAGATGATATCTTGGATCGCCGCTTTCGCTCGTTTCGAAAAAACGCCACGCATCTTGAATATCGAAATTTGTGGAAAGACGGAAAACTGGATATAGAAGGCAGTATGTGTTTTGACCCTCATCATCCTATTGACGCCCTCCAGGCGCGTTTGATCAGTAARCATTACAAAGGGCTCGTCCCTGTCGCGATGCCCTTGTGCGGGCATCCGTGTACGCAGGTTGTAAAGGATGCGTTGGGTTTTACCGCTATTCAGGATTTGGTGATCAACAATGAATTTGATCCACGTTTTCCACGCGCCTTGCATCAACAATCACGCGCGGTGTCTGATCTTTATAAAACCCGCCTTGAAAGAAAGAGAAAACCTTGAGAGAGGGAATGGTGGGCCTGGTTGGACTTGAACCAACGACCGATCCGTTATGAGCGGATTGCTCTAACCAGCTGAGCTACAGGCCCCTTTGATTGGCCATCATTGATTTTGGGAGCGATCTTAAATGTTGGCTCGTGTATTATTTTATACACTTCACCTCGTTTTTCTTGCTGCAAAATAATGCTGTCGATCAAAGATAGTATTTAGTTACTGTATTTTGTTGACATCTGCAAGTCATTCACGTTAAAACACGTACATTCTTGTCAATGCGGCAGGGGCAATGAAGCCTCTCCCTCCCCACCGTCAAGAGATTTGAAGGTGGATTAGGATAATGAGAACATAGAAAAGGAACTAAAAACATGAGCGCAAAACGCCCAGAAGCAAAACATAAAATTGATCGCCGTCTTAAAGTTAATCTTTGGGGACGTGCAAAATCACCTTATAACAATCGCCAATACGGCCCAGGACAACACGGTCCAAACTCACGTGTTAAATTGTCTGGCTTTGGTACACAGCTCCAGGCCAAGCAAAAGCTTAAAGGTTACTATGGTAACGTTGGTGAAAAACAATTCGCGGCTTACTATAAAGATGCTGTTCGCTTGAAGGGCGATACATCACAAAATCTTATCGGTTTGTTAGAGCAACGCCTTGATGCCGTTGTTTACCGCATGAAATTTGCCCCAACAGTATTCGCGGCGCGCCAATTGGTAAGCCACAATCATGTCATGGTGAACGGGAAACGCGTCAATGTTGGATCATATAAGATCCAACCTGGCGATGAAATCGAAATCCGTGAAGGTTCAAAACAGCACCAAAATGTTATTGGTGGCTTGGCTTCACCTGAACGCGATATTCCAGAATATTTGGAAGTTGACGAGAAAAAAGTAAAAGGGAAATTTATTCGTATTCCAGTATTGGAAGACGTACCATACCCTGTTCAAATGGAACCAAACTTGGTTGTTGAATTTTACTCACGTTAATTGATCGCACGTTTTATACGCGTAATTGACATCGTAACGAGTTTTAAAACCGCCTTTTTTAGGGCGGTTTTTTATTGACAAAAGATAGGAATTTACATATAATATCCAAGTATGAAAAATAYACTAATTGCCGGCGCTGGAACGATGGGAACACATTATGCACGAAATCTTTCTGAGATGCGTGATGAACTGGATGTTTCAAATATAGTGTGTGTGGATGTTGATATTGAAAAATGTCAGTTGCTGCGAGAAAAAAACTTGGGTGTGGATGTTCACCACATCGAGATGAAGGCAGGGGCATTGGCAAATGTCGTTCGGTCTCAAAATATTAATGGCCTGATTGGTGCGACGCAAACGGACAGCCACATTTCTGTGCTTAACGAAGCGTTGAGCGTCTCTTCTGAGCGTCCTCAAATTACACGTATTCTTCAGGAAAAACCGTTTGGTTTATTTGATGAAAAAGGCGCTGAACATTTTAACAATATTGTAGATACAGTTCAAAAAAATGAGATTCGTTTTGGTATGGATAGTATTTTGATGTTTAGCGAAATTTATGGAGTGTTTGATAAATTTTTAACGGAAAATCCTGACCTTATTCATACATCAACGATGTGTATCTACGGTAAAAATCGAACACAAGATACGCGTCCGGCGCATATGGGAATATTTGGCACAGAAGGCACCCATGCAATAGATATTGCCCGTCGTTTAGGAAACGAATATTTAGACCTAAGCTTTGCTGGTGGTGAGATCGTACAAGGGTTGATCACGGATAATGATCCTGATGTTCCTTATGCATGCCGTTCTGATTTTAAGGCGGCTTCTGGCGCATCGATCGCGATTGAGATGTCATTGGCCTTTGATAAAAATTATAGACAGGTGACGCATCGTTTCAAAAATGCGGCAGGAGAGGCGATTAACGCCACTTTGAAATTTGACCAAAAAGGACAAGATAGCCTGCATGTGACAGGCAATAATACGGATATTGTTGTGGATGAGGTGAAGCCATCAGGCACAAAACTTCAAAATGCTTTACGGTCTGTTTTTGGCGATACTCTTTCACCATACAGCCTAGACCAAACCTTGGGATTGCGTGATATTTTGAGTGAAGTGAACGACAAAAGTAAAGTGCGTAAAGGTCCTGAAAGACCGGTCATCACACCGCCTCGTTTCTAATTTTATTATTGATTGTCGATTTTACACGGTTCCAGTTTTCGCGTTAAAGAACGCATTTTGGATGTTGGATAATTCCATGTCTTTCGCACGCTTTTGGGCCGCCATTTGTGCAAGGCGCATTMCCAATAGAACGTAAAAGAACAATCCGCCTTCGCCCTCTTCTTTGCGGCGTTTTTCTTCTTTAAGTTTTTTACGGCGCAAGTTGAACGCGTTCGTCATTTCGTCTTGGATCGCGGAATTACGTAAGTCTCTTTTTGCGGCTTCTTCTTCGCCGTTTAATGCCTTTTTCGCGCATTTTTTCATCATTTTGTTTTTGCGCACTTCCATTAGGCGTGTTTTGTATGCGCTTTCAGCGCTATCAAATCGCCATTGTGCCATATCAACCATTTGTCCAGATTGTTGCGCCGAGACAAGCTGAGTTGCCGCAGATTTCATGTCTTTGAAAAGATACGCAAGATCAGGGTCAAGCAAGGCAAAAGCCTCGCTGAGCGCCCCAGGAACAGGTGCGGGTGCGGCAATAGTCTCCGTTTCCGCCAACATCGTGTCGCGGATGGACACAATATCATCGAAAAGTGGCGCCGTATTTTGTTGTGATTGTGGTGATAAATTCATCCAAACCCTTTCTTTACCCATGATCATCATGTCAAAAAAAGGTGAAAAAAAGATTAATATATTTTCATATACGAAAATCTTTTTAAGGCGTGGAAATTACTCCATTCCAATCGCGGATTTATAGAGGTCCAAAAGCTCGTCTRCWYSWTTRYKGWCTWCKYMRWCCAATTTGCGCAATGTGATAACTTTACGCAAGGTTTTAACGTCAAAACCAACGCCTTTTGCCTCGGCATAGACTTCTTTGATATCGTCTGTGATCGCTGTTTTCTCATCTTCGAGGCGTTCCACGCGTTCGATAAATGATTTAAGGCGCGCGCCTGCAACGCCGCCAACATCCGTTGTTGTTGCGGTGACCGGTGTCGATGGTTGTGTGTCGGATGTTTCTAGTTGTGTAACGGTATCGTTCATCTTATTTTTCTCCTGATTTTTTAGGTACTATAAAGCGTTCAAAAAGGCTTGCAACAGGCTTTATAAGCGGTGCGATGTTTTTTCCAATGAAAAGCACATTATCAATGCGTCTATTGAGGAAATGAGTTGTTTTTTCAAAGTTTTCGGAATCGTCTTGAAGCCAATAAAGCATAGTCGATCCGATCACGCCGCTTAATAATCCGCGTTTTGTATAACGGTTATAATCGGTTGCGGTGTCCCCCGCCCAATTCCAAATCATGTCAGAGGAATCCCATGTCATTTGCGCGCCGAGGCGTAGGTAATTGGGCGTCGCTAGTATTTTTGCGCTTTCGCGGATGCTATCTTTATAAGGGGACAGAGTTTCGATCCGTTTTTGAACGCCAAGAGATACACGATCGCGGACGCGCATGTCGGTTGTGTCGATATCATTTAAAATACGGGAGGTATCTTGATCAATCCAGTATGAGAATGTCTTAAGCGTGTCGTGGATGCCCTGGGGGAATAAGGCGTCGATCATCACCTCGTCGTGCTCCAACTTTACTGCAGCGGCTTTAAACGCGTTAAGCGTCCAGCCATCAAACGGGATATCAGCAAGAGCCGTTTTTAAAATATCAATTTTGAGCGCTTCAAGATCCATAAGATAGGATTAGTGCGAAACAAACGGATTGTCGAGTTTAATTTTAGGCTTTTACTCTTCGCTATCAAGAAGGTCGGCAAGATAGTCCATATGTTCGTCATTTTGTTGCTCGGGAATGTAAATATCAAATTTCGTGCCGACGCTTTGGGTGCTTTCAACCTGAATAGCTCCACCCCATGATCGAATAATCCCATGAACAACAGAAAGGCCAAGGCCTGTTCCGCTTCCGATGTCTTTTGTTGTGAAAAGTGGATCAAATATTTTAGGCATGACTTTTGAAGAAATTCCAGACCCGTTATCAGTGAAGTGAATGACAATGAAATTCGCGGCGCGTAAATTCATGTCGCGTCGTTCGGAGTTTGATAGTGTTTTGAGAGAAAGCGAGATGTTGATCTCTCCGCTTCGTCCACCAAAGGCATACTCTGAATTTTTGGCTAAATTGGTGATAATTTGTCTGAACTCGGTCGTATTCACAAGGGCGGTTGCGTTTTCAATATCCGTATTTTCAGGAGGGTCAATTGTAATGGTTGTTTTGTTCCCCAAAAGATTCCCAATAAACGATACGGAACTGTTCAAAAGAGCGTAAACACCTGCGGCCTCTAAATCGTTTGTTTCTTTACGGGCAAAAGTTAAAACACCGCTCACGATTTTTTTGGCTTGGTTTGCGTAGTCAACAATCGTGTCCAGTTGTTCCCGGGCAAAAGGATCGCAATCGTCTTTGAGTTCGTGCTCAAGAAAATCTTTCGTCATCGCCATGGGCATCAATAAATTGTTGATTTCATGGGCAACAGAGGCGGCCAACGCCCCCAAAGATTCATTGCGTTGACGGCTGATTTCTTTTTCTTCGCGCAAGAGGGATTGCGTCAAATCGTTGAAAATAATCGCAAAAAACGGAGAGTGATTGTCCTTTTTTTCAAAAATAGGCTGCATCGTTAGTTCATTCCAAAACGAAGACCCATCAATGCGGTAGCTTAATATTTTGACATTAATTCCAGTTTGTTGCGAGATAGCAGAATCAATGGCATCCAAGTCACCCATGGATGTTTCGGGGCCTGTGAAAATATTGAGGTTACTGTTTATTAATTTTTCAGGCGCGTGTCCCGACAGGTCGCAGAATGATTGAGTGATATAAGTGAAATTATGTTGGTCGTTTTCTGTACTCATGATGGCAAAGGGCAATCCCGAATTTTCAATTCCTTGAATGAAAATATTTTTTTGAGTTTCCGCTTCGCGTTGTTCGCTGATATTTTCAAGGGATCCCACCATGCGGTAGGCCTCGCCATGTCTGTTTAAAATGGCCTGCCCACGAAAACGAACCCATAAATAGTTTCCACATTTACGTTTAAGGCGCCCTTCAAATGTGAATTGCGTTTCACTTTCAAGATGGTCATTCATTATTGAGTTAAAGGAATCACGATCTTCAGGGTGAATAATTTCTTGAAGAAATTCACCTTCATAGGCGTTTTCTTCGTCACTTTCATAGCCAAGCGTTTCTTGGAGAACAGGATTCCAATAAAAAACATTGGCGTTTACATCCCAATCCCAAATCCCTGTTGAGCTTCCTTTTGTCGCTAAATCAAGGCGGCTTCTTTTGCGCTCGACCTCGCTTGTTTGTGTTTTAAATGCGTGCAAAGTCTTACGAAGGCGTCGTTCGATCGGGTTAAAAACCCAAAACCATAAAATCAAAAGGGCAATGATAGACAGCGCAACAAGGATCGGCGTGATGGATTTTAAACTTTTAATAGAGGTAAACCCTTCTTTTTCATAAAGTTCAACTGTGTCGTTTAATTTCACAAGAAGGGATGAAAGGGCCAATGTATCAATGGTTTGGTACATTGCGATTAATTCTTTGTTGGACTCAGGCGTGTCGGTTGAATTAATGCTACTTAAGATATCTTTTTTAAACAGTTTTGCATCCTTGAGATAAAGTTTAACGATCTGATCAAGGTTGCTGTCTGGATGGAAATATAAATATTGAAGCGATGGAGGCGGCGGTGATACGTGTTTGCTCTCATCCCCTAATGTGAGGATGATGTGATTTTTTTCCAWTAAATGAATCGCATCGTCATATTGGGTCAGAAGTTTTCCTATATCCGTGTCGATTTCATGCGGATTTTGATAGTCGGATGTGTGAGTTTTCGGGCTGTGCATCAAAAGTTCGGATAAAAATGCAATACGTTGCGATAACATACGTTGTTGGCCACTAATGTTAATGGCGGCCAGCATGTTTTCTTCTTTTGCAATAATCAGATGATTTACGCCAATGATAGCAGCGATTAACAGAGCGATAAAAAGCATAGAAGCGGCAAAGATGCCTTTTAAATTTTCATTTTTATTTTTAAGTTTTTGAAACATTTTGTATTATTTTTATTCTTTTGAGTTCATATATAGAGAAATAGGCAAACGAATTGGCAAGATGAAGTATGACAGACGACCTTAATGACAGTCCACAGTTTTTTAAAAAAGTAGGGCGAAGCGCAAGTTTATCTGGATCAGCCGTCGGCTTAGCGGCAAAACTTGCTGGTGAAAAATTTTTAAACATCAAGATCAACCGCGATAACCATTCTGCGGACTTAATGGCGGTTTTGGGGAATTTGAAAGGGCCAATCATGAAGGTTGGACAAATTTTAGCAACCATTCCAGAGGCCTTGCCCCCTGAATATGCGTCCGCGTTTCAAGAGTTGCAATCGAATGCACCCCCCATGGGGCGAGGCTTTGTTCGCAGGCGTATGAAATCAGAATTAGGGTCAAATTGGCRATCGAAATTCAAAAGTTTCCCTTTGGAGGCAAGCGCCGCAGCATCATTGGGGCAGGTTCACAAATCGATCACGTCGAACGGTCAAGAGGTCGCGTGTAAATTACAATACCCCGATATGGCAAGCGCGGTTGAGTCGGATTTAAAGCAGCTTAAATTTTTGTTTAAAATGTATAAACAATATGACAGATCTATTATCACAGATGATATTCATCAAGAGTTAGCCGATCGTTTGGCAGAGGAATTGGATTACGACCGCGAAGCACGTGTACAAAAACTGTATTCCCATTTGTTGATGAATGAAAAAAATGTTCATGTTCCCAACGTTATATCGGAGTTATCGACGGATCGTTTATTGACAACGCAGTGGGTGGATGGGAATAAAATAACGGATTATATGGACACTCCGCTTGAAACGCGCAACCAACTTGCGTTGAATTTATTCCGCGCTTGGTACACGCCATTATATGGCACTGGCATTATTCATGGTGATCCTCATCCTGGGAATTACACGGTTCGTGATGATCTCTCGATTAACCTTCTTGATTTTGGATGCGTGCGTATTTTTCGCCCTGAATTTGTCGGCGCTGTGATTGATTTATATCACGCGTTGCAAAATGACGATCGGGAACTGGCGGTCAAGGCCTATGAAACATGGGGGTTTAATAATTTGTCTCATGAAATGATCGATATTTTAAATATCTGGGCGAGATTTTTATATGGCCCAATTTTGGAAGATAAGGCGCGCACGATCGGGAGCGCGGATAACGGTGTCTATGGCCGAGAGACCGCCCGCGAAGTCCATGCAAAATTAAAAGAGCTTCGAACGGGGATTCCTGTTCCGCGTGAATTTGTATTTATGGATCGCGCGGCATTGGGTCTTGGCTCTATTTTTATTCGTTTAAAGGCCGAGGTGAATTGGTACGCATTATTCAACGAAATGATCGACAATTTCGATGTTGAAAACCTGCGCGCTACACAGCAAAAAATATTGCCCGAATTTGGATTAAAACCTGCTATAATTGAATGAAAATAAAGTCAGGATTTCCTATGCCATTCCAACAAACAACACGCCATCTTTTTATGGTTGAACCAGCAGGGTTTTATTTTAACCACGCCACAGCGCCCAGCAACCCGTACCAAATCAATGATGATGAAGACAGGGATGTTATTTTAAATCGTGCGATTTTGGAATTTCGAAACTTTGTGAATATCTTGATTGAAAATGGCGTTCATGTGACGGTTGCAAAGGGGATAGATGTCTGCCCTGATCATATTTTCCCCAATTGGTTTTCAACGCATGCGGATCGAAAAATGATCATATATCCAATGCTCACGGATAACCGTGCGGCCGAAAAAACACCGGATATGTTGGCGACATTGTCTCGTCATTATGATGTTTTGCATGATTGGTCGCATTACGAGGAAGAAAACCGATGCCTCGAAGGCGTTTCGTCATTGATTCTAGATCGGGTTAACCGCAAGGCCTATGGAACATTATCCGCGCGCACAGACAAAATGCTGGCGGAAAAATGGTGCGCGGATATGGATTATGAACCGTATATTTTCGAAACGGCCAGTCATACTGGCGATCCTGTGTATCATTCTGATGTAATGATGCATATCGGAACGGAGTTTGTTGCGATTTGTGCGGATTCCATTCGTTCTGAATATCGCGGAAAAGTGATGGATTCCCTGTCAAAAACGCATGATGTGATTGAATTGGATATGGGTCAAGTCCGTGCCTTTGCAGGCAATGCCTTGGAAGTGAAAGGGCGCGGCGGAAAACCGATGCTCATTATGTCACGCTCAGGATATGACAGCCTCAATAGCGCGCAAAAAGATCATTATTTAAAATATGTAGATCGATTTTTAACACCTGATTTACCAACAGTTCAACATTATGGCGGCGGCGCGGCGCGGTGTATGTTGCAAGAATTATTTTAACAAATTTACGACATTTTCCGCATTGTTAAGATTACGGTTTCGTCACCGTAATTGAGCGTCCCCGTCATTTGAACTTTGTCCCCTTTACGCATGACGCGTAATTTGGCTTCGTAAGTGACTGTTTCGGCTGTTGGTGTCCCATCAGGCCGCGTTAAAAGAAAGTCAGTGTCCGCATTAATTGGGTCGGCGACGGAGGTCATCAAAACCTCTGTTCGTGCATCGTCAGTATATGTGAATGTCGAATTCCATTCGCATCCCGCATCATCAACGCGACTTGTTTTTCCGTCACGCATTTCAGTTTGACCGTCGCTTTTTTTTTGAAGCGGGCCATCATAATCGGAAACGGTGTTAACGTTATAAACGCCATCGAGATCAGTTGCGAGTGTCATGTTACCTTCGATGTTACTTTTTTTCTTTCTAGTGTGCCGTTTTTTGGAGAAAAGCTCAACAGGCCATCGCGACGAAGAAGGGCATCGGGATCAGGTTCACGTCCACGGAAGGCAACATACAATTCCATCGGCGGTTTTGATCCCCCTTTTGCAAGGATGTTTTGGCGGAAACTTTGGCCTGTTTTTTCATCGTATAATCCGTTTTCTACAAACGCCTCGAATGCGTCTGCGTCCAATACTTGCGCCCAAAGATACGAATAATATCCCGCGGAATATCCGCCTGCAAATAAATGTCCAAAGGATGTTGATTGGCTTCCGCCTTCATAAGGAAGAAGGGCGTATTCGGATGTTGCCTCTTGTTCAAATGCGATGACATCGTCAATGTCGCCTGCGTTTTCAAGGCTGTGCCACGCCATATCAAGGCGGCAAAACGCAACTTGGCGGATCATCTGCCATCCTTTCATGAAATTGCGTGAGGCCTGTAATTTTTCAATCATTTCCGCAGGAATTGTTTCATCCGTTTCGTAATGTCTGGCAAAAAGATTGAGCGTTTCTGGTTCAGTCAGCCAATTTTCCAATAATTGCGATGGAAGTTCAACAAAGTCCCAAAATACGGAGGTTCCACTGATTGCGCCGTGGTTAATATCGGTCAAAAGAGAGTGGAGCGCGTGTCCAAATTCATGGAATAATGTCTCAACCTCGTTAAAGCTTAAAAGCGCGGGCTTGTCGGCCGTTGGCTTGGTGAAGTTCATAACGATATTAATAAGGGGAAGGTCGATTTGACCGTTTGCATTGGTGGCACGGTCACGAATTGATCCTTGCCACGCGCCTTGGCGTTTTCCTGGGCGCGGGTGGAAGTCCGCATATAAAAATCCGCGTAAAGTGCCGTCTAAATCCTTCACTTCGTATGTTTGAACATCATCGTGATAGGTCGGGATGCCTTTGATGGGTGTACAGCGAACGCCAAATAATTTTTCTGCGTGTGTAAAGGCACCGCTCAGCACTTTTTCAACAGAAAAATAAGGGCGGAGCGCGTCTTCATCAAAATCATATTCGGCCTTCTTTAACTTTTCTGACCAATAGCCAATATCCCAAGGTTTTAAATCGTCGGTTAATTCATTCTTTTTGGCAAAGGCGTGGATCATGTCTAGGTCTTTTTTTGCGGCAGGGCGGGCAGCATTTTCCAACTTTGTTAAAAACGCATCAACGGTTTCAACGTCTTTTGCCATACGGCGTTCAAGTGTGTAATGGGCGTGTGTGTCATAGCCAAGCAATTGAGCGCGTTTTGCGCGATATTTAACAAGGTCTTTGATTGTGTCTTGATTGTCGAATTTCCCGCCAAGCGCGCGGGATGTAAAAGCACGCCACATTTTTTCACGTAAATTACGGTCATCGGCATAGGTTGCAAACGGAATATAGCTTGGGTAATCCAGTGTAAATCGCCATGCGCCGTCATGGCCTTTTGATTTTGCATCTTCGCCCGCGGCGGTTTTTGCCGTTTCGGGAAGTCCGCTTAATTGGCTTTCATCGGTAATGATCATTTCGAACGCATTCGCGGATTTTAGAACATTATCGGAAAATTGAGGGGAGAGTTTTGAGAGCTGTGCATCAATATCACGTAATTCTTTTTTCTCTTCTTCGTTTAATTTTGCGCCGTTACGGGTGAACCCGATCCATGTTTTTTCCAAAACGGTTAATTCATCATCGGATAAATTAAGGTTTGTACGGTCCTCCCATAATGTATCGATCCGTTCGAAAATTTGCGTG
>NVSI01000037.1 GCA_002401195.1 Alphaproteobacteria bacterium | reverse complement strand
AGCGCCCATCGCCGTCCGCCAGCGCCTTTAATGTTTCACGCGCATGATCATCGAGCGGTAAATCCACCCCAGCATCTTGCTCAGCGCGTTTTAATAAAAGCTCAAGCGCTTCATCATCAAGGCGTTTCAAGACAAACACTTGTGAGCGCGAAAGCAGCGCAGCGTTTAGTTCAAATGAGGGGTTTTCTGTGGTGGCACCAATAAAAGTAAAAGTACCATCTTCAACGTAGGGTAAAAAAGCATCTTGCTGTGATTTGTTAAAACGATGTATCTCGTCAATAAAGAGGAGCGTTTTTCGTCCATCTTGGGCTCGGGCTCGGGCGCCTTCAAATATTTTACGAAGGTCGCCAACGCCGCTGAAAATGGCGGACAGAGATTCAAAGTCAAGGCCACTCTCATTCGCTAAAATGCGGGCAAGGGTTGTTTTCCCACACCCCGGTGGCCCCCATAAAATCATGGATTGAATGGTTCTATTTTGAACCATTTGATAAATAGGCGCGCCGTCGGCCACCAAATGGTCTTGACCAATAATATCCCTTAACGATTGGGGGCGCATGCGTTCAGCCAATGGCTTAATCGCGTCTGTGGATGATTGAAAGAGGGCGGATTGCATTCTTTTTTATATCCCTTATGGTGCGGGAATGCATCGTTTTTTTATGATTTATACATCGGCGATTTTTATGTCGGCTATGGTGTTTTTATCCGTGGCATTTTTATGTTTGGATGAACAAAATATTCGGCTTCTTGGGGCGGAAAATGGTGCGATAGAAAACGCGACGGCCGCGGGGTTTGCTCTTGTCGCCGCGATTGCCTTTATTGTTGCATTGAAAACACGAGCGGAGGCATGGGGTTTGTTTTCATTTTTTATGGCGCTGGCGTGTTTGCGCGAAATGGATATGCACAGGGCCTTTACGAGTGATTCTTTTTTAAAATTACGTTTTTATTCGGGGGATGTTGCCCCAATGGGGGAGAAAGTCGCAGGCTCTCTTGTAATTGTGTTGATCGCGGCGTGTGCATATCGGTTGATCCGATATCACTTTAAAGGCTGGATCGCGGATGTGTTGAAGTTCGAAGAAACGGCTTTGGCTGTTTTTTTGGCTGTTGGATCGTTGGGTTTTGCTAAAATATTGGATTCATTGAAACGCCTTGCGCCGTCTTTGAAAGAATTCCATCAAGAAAACAGTTACAGCATGTCTCTGGTTGAGGAAACGTTCGAGCTGGCGGCGGTGTGCATGTTTTTATGCGTCTGCCTTTTATGGTTTAAAACCAATCGATCTTCGCACCGGGAATAGCAACCGTTAGGCCGTCAAGATCATCGCTCATCATGATTTGACATGAAAGGCGGGATGATTTTTTAAGGTCGAAGGCTAAATCAAGCATGTCTTCCTCGTCTTCGGAAATCTCCCCATCATCGGGCATGCATTTATCAACCCAATCGGGGTGAACCCATACATGACACGTGGCGCAGGCCAATGATCCACCGCATGTGCCCTCTATATCTGCACTAAACCCATGCTTATGCGCGATTTCCATGATGGAGAGGCCGTTTGGAGCCTCAACATCCAAGGGCGTTCCGTTGCGTGTGATAAAGGTCATTGTCGGCATGGTTGTTTTCAAGTCCTTAGGCGGGTTATGATTTTAATATACTGGCTGATAAAATTATCGACATCATCGCGCGTTGTATTCCAACCCATTGATATGCGAATGGTCGCCAAGGCATCATTTTCATTTAACCCCATGGCGGTTAAAACATGGGATGGTTTCGCAACGCCGCTGGAACATGCGGATCCGCCAGAAACGCAAATTTTTTCTAAATCTAAACTCAGCATTTGAACCGTATTTGTGATGCCGCGGCATGTGAGGGATGATGTGTTTCCCACGCGTGACGCGTTTTCCCCGTTGATTGTGATGCCGTCAAGGGCATTTGATATTTGTGTTTCAAGGTCGCCTCGCCATGATGATAATTCATCGTATCGCGCGATATTGGATGTTGCGATTTCTGCCGCTAATCCCATCCCCGCGATCCCTGCGGTATTGGATGTTCCGGCGCGTTGTTTTTTTTCTTGTTTTCCGCCAACCAATAAAGGACGAACAGGTTTTTTTGAGGCAAAGATAAAGCACCCAACGCCCTGAGGGCCGCCGAATTTATGTGATGAAAGAGACATGTAATCCGCGCCGAGGTCTTTAAAATCCACTGGAGTTTTTCCAAGCGCTTGAACCGCATCGACATGAACAAGGGTGCCATATTGATGCGCGAGGGCGACGGCTTCTTTTACGGGGTTGATGACTCCTGTTTCGTTATTCACCATGATGATGTTCAAAAGTTTGGCGTGCGGTTCTCGTTTCAGTGAGGATTCAAGCGCATCTAAATCGATAATTCCGTCGGGTGTGACGGGAACATTTTCCATTTCCGCATGTCCGCAATCAAGGATCGCTGCGTGTTCGGCTGTGGAGGCAAGGATACGTTCGCCTTTGAATGTTTTAAGGATTGTATTGATGGATTCCGTGGCGCAGCTGGTGAATATGACTTGGGCTGGACGTGTGTTGACGGCCGCGGCTATTTGTTCGCGAGCGCGCTCAATATGCATCGCAGCGCGTTGCCCAGCGCAATGTGTGGCCGACCCATTCCCTGTTTCGCTCATGATGTCCATGATCAGGTGTCCGACCTTGGGGTGCATGGTTGTTGTTGCGTTGTGGTCCATATAAATCATGGATGCACTATAGGGATAAATCGATCGTGAGATCAAGAATAGTTACGTTTGGTGCGAGTCATATTTTGGTAAGTTATAAAATATCGTATATGAGTTATCCACAAAATCTATATAAAACAGTTGTTTATCATTTTTCTCTGGACATTTATTCCTAAAATACTTTATTAATCATATCCATAAGAAATAAAAACATAACTCAGAAAGTTGGTTTAACTCTATGCCAGATATTATTATTACCGGCTCCGAAGGGCGTCTCGAAGGCAATTACACTCATTCAAAAACACCAAATGCACCGCTTGCGTTGATTTTACATCCGCACCCAGAACACGGCGGCACAATGAATAACCGCGTGACGTACAGTCTGTTTCAAACATTTGCCGCGCGTGGGTTTTCAACGTTGCGTTTTAATTTTCGCGGCGTTGGAAAATCTCAAGGTGAATATTCTGGAGGTGAAGGCGAATTAGCGGATGCAGCGGCCGCGCTGGATTGGATGCAGGAATTAAACAAAAATGCGCCCTATGTTTGGGTTGGTGGTTTTTCATTCGGTTCATGGATCGGCATGCAATTATTGATGCGTCGTCCTGAAATCCGTGGTTGGGTGTCTGTTTCACCGCCGGCTAATACCGAAGACTTTACGTTCTTGGCTCCGTGCCCGACATCAGGTTTGATTGTCCATGGCGATCAAGACACAATTGTCCCACACGCCGATGTTCAAGAGTTCGCAGAACGTCTTCGCGCGCAAAAGGGCATTGATATTGATTATAAATTGATTGAAAACTGTAATCACTTTTACCGTGGTCAGATGGGAACATTGATCGAAACGGTGAATGATTACCTGAATAAGGAACGTGCTGGCCGTCATATTGATGTGAAGGCTTTGCTTGAAAATAAGGCCAAGGCTGCGGCTTAGGTTTTAAAAACGATATAAGAGAATTTGAAAAAGGTGGGCGGGATTAAAATCCTTGTCCGCCTTTATTTTTCATGTCGTACATCAGGTTCGCCGTGTTTATTTTTGGCGATTTGTTCGATCCGTCCCCTTGGTTTGATCCAAAAAAGCTGCTGTCCTTCATTTCTTTTGAAAGAATATCGTCAATGTCGGGAACGCGTCCTCCTTTGATTTCACGGACGCAGGATCGGAAAAAATTACAAGACGCTGCTTCCCAGCCGTGGAATTTATTAATCCAGCTTTCGCCGCGAATCCATATGCCTGTGACGGTATAATCGCCGTTCAGGCGGGCTTGTTGTTCAACCATGATGCGGCAAATTTGTTCAACGGGTGGTTTTCCCTCGGGCGGTGTGTCGTACATAAATTGTAATTCGGCCTCGATTTCGACTTTATCGCTGTTACAGCGGACTTCCCCTTCGCATGTGAGGGATGTGTCTTCGTCGTAATGCATCCATGGCTGGGTTTCATAGGGGTTGAGCTCGCGCCCGACGCCTAATTTACTCATGAGTTCCTTGTAGTTGATTTTCATGTCTCTATTTGTGACGTGTTTTTAAGGTAAAATCAAATCTTTTGCATTCGTGTGTTTTTCGTTATCATATGGGGTATGAAGTTTTTCACATTGATCACATTGTTTTTATTGGCCCTGACCGGCGTCGCCACGGCGCAAACGGGCAAACAAGTTTTGTTGCGCGATGTGATTGTGACGCAGCCAATGGTATTGTCGGGTGCGGTCGCGTCGTCTCGTCATGTTAATGTGACTTTGTGGGGGGTGGGCCTTATTTCAAATGAGCATAAAGTCGCGGCGCAGCTTTACCTTGAAACGCTTGTCAATGATGCACCGGTGAATTGTTCGATTAAAAAATGGGCGTCGTCTATTTCCGCTTCGGCGCAGTGTATCGGGTTTGGAGAACGGGATTTGGCCCTCTCACTGATCGAGGCGGGGTATGCCATGGCGAATCGCGCGGCGATACGAGGCGGCGTTTTTGAAGATGTTTATAAAAAGGCGGAGCTTTCCGCCCGCCGCGGACGAAGTGGCTTATGGGCTGAACTCCTCCCTGGTGGTTCTGATTTTAGCGCGCTGAAAAGGGCAAATGATACGGCGTTTGGGCTGACTGAAAACATGGCTTATCTTTTGATCGCGTTGATGGTTTTGGGGCCGTTTGTCGGAATGATGATTGTGGGCGGTGTGATCTATACGGGCTTTAAGCGCCTGATTAACCTTCAAAAATATCAAGTCGCGGTTGCGAATAAGAAAGACCGCGCGATGCGAGAGCGTGAAAAATTTATTGTCGCGGCCTCGCTTGAGGGCGAGATGAACACGAATCGGGCGAAACTGGATGCTTTTGTTATTATTTATGAAGAGATGTTAAAAAACCTTCGGGACCCTTTGAAGGACCATAAATATAAAAAGGGCGGTGAAGTCATTCATAAAAAGCCAGCCCTTCTTCGGARTGTTTATGATTCGAATGTTGATAAATTGGATGTTCTTGGTGGAACGATTGTGACCGATCTAACGGCTCTTTATATTTCGATTGAACCGAATCCTGAATACAGAACAATAGAGCCAGGAACCCCGATTGATGATGTGAYTGATTTTGTGAACGGTATTATTTCGGATGCGGAGGCGTTGTTACGTCCGATTGATGATGTGAGTGGCGCGTTGAATGTTATTGTCCGTGATAAGCGCGCTAAAAAAGCTGTCTCATCTTCATTTTAATTTTTAGGTAATGTTTTTAATATGTTGTTTTTGAATGTTATTATCCTTTCGGTTGTTCAAGGTCTAACTGAATTTTTACCAGTTAGTTCAAGCGGTCATTTGGTTCTGTTTCATGCTTTTTTGGATGAAGAGATTGCACTGGATCATGTTTCTAAAATCGTTGATATTGCGGTTCATGTCGGAACGTTGTTTGCTGTCATGCTTTATTTTTGGAAAGATTTGTGGGCAGTGACGCGGGGTGGCGTGCATCTTTTGTCCTTGAATACAAAAACGGTGGAGGCGAAAAAGGCAGCCCTTTTAATTATCGCCAGTGTGCCTGTTATTATCGCGGGGTTTGTTCTTTTTCAGTTTCATCCAACTTTGTTTGATGCGCTTCTTGTTATGGCGTGGATGATGTTGATTTTCGGTGTGGTTTTGTATATCGCCGATCGCCGTCCTGAGGGTCGCGAAGTGGTCGAGGGCTTCACAATAAAACAGGCGTTTCTCTATGGGATGGCGCAATGTTTGGCTCTTGTTCCTGGTGTTTCTCGGTCGGGCATTACGATGACGGCAGGACGATTTTTAGGGCACAGCCGAACTGAGGCCGCGCGTTTTTCGTTGCTCATGGGGATGGTTGCGATTGCGGGTGCGGGCACGTTGGCGGGTGCTTCTTTATGGGGTGGTGCGGCGTTAACGCATGAGTTCCTGAGCGTTTTGGCCGTTGGTGTCGGGTGCTCATTTATCATGGCCTATGGCGCGATTTTTCTGATGATGCGATGGGTGGAACGCGCTAGTTTTACGCCATTTGTGATTTATCGAGTGGTTTTGGGTGTGGTTTTACTGGGCCTTTTATACGGCGGAATTATACCGCAAGATATGTAAGGCGGATTGTCCTTGTGGGCGGTGGTCGCATGTTTCAAATCCATCAAAATCTGACTTAAATTCTTTTTCACTCTCAATAATAATGAGGGCGCCATCTTTCAATGCATTGTGCTTTCTTAGGTTTTCAAGCGCAGGTGTAATTAAGTTTTTGCGATAGGGCGGATCCATGAAAATAAGATCGAATGCGTCATTGAGCCTTACTGCGGTGGCGTTTGATTTTTGGATTGCGTAATGTTCGCTGTCAATGAATGACGCGTTTTGTTTGATTGGTGATGTGTCTGTGTCGATAAAGGTGCAATGCGCGGATCCATGAGAGAGCGCCTCAAGTCCGAGGGCTCCACTGCCGCAAAATAAATCCAA
Source organism: Alphaproteobacteria bacterium (assembly GCA_002401195.1). Taxonomy (GTDB): domain Bacteria; phylum Pseudomonadota; class Alphaproteobacteria; order Micavibrionales; family UBA1664; genus UBA1664. The sequence goes on along the minus strand of NVSI01000037.1, from coordinate 5,231 downwards.
AACATAGGCGTTTTCAAATGAAAAATCATGAGACCATTTGGCGTGATGGAGCATGTTAAAAAGGCTTTGGCGCATGCGGTCGCTTGTCGGGCGCACGTCGGTGCCTTCGGGTGTGCTGAGTTTGCGGTTTTTATAGTTCCCGCCTGTTATTCTCATTTTTTACCAAAAAATTCAGGAATTTGATCGCGCAAGACATTGAGTTTAATCTCTTCAACGGATTCTTTGCCAAGGTTACCCAATTGAAATGGCCCGTATGAGAGACGGATCAAGCGGTTCACTTGCAGGTCAAGATATTCCATGACGCGGCGAATTTCTCTGTTTTTTCCTTCGCTCAATGCGACGCTCATCCACGTGTTGGTGCCTTGGGAACTGTCGATTTTTGCATCAATAGGCGCATATTTTACGCCCTCAATCGTGACGCCGTTTTGAAGGTGGTCCAGCTGGCTTTGTTCAATAAATCCGTGTGCGCGGACGCGGTAACGGCGGATCCACCCTGTTGTTGGAAGTTCCAGGTGCCGTGAAAGGTCGCCATTATTGGTGAGGAGGAGCAAGCCTTCAGTGTTTAAATCGAGCCGTCCAATTGAAATGAGGCGCGGTAATCCCTCGGGAAGATTGTCAAAAACCGTCTCGCGGCCACGTTCGTCTTTGTGTGTGGTGATAAGGCCCGCAGGCTTGTGATATCGAAACAGGCGTGGCTCGTTATTTTCTTTGGATACGGGCTTTCCGTCCACGATCACGCGATCGGACGGTAATATGTTGAGGGCGGGGGAGTCGATGGCCTTTCCATTGACGCTGACGCGCCCGTCGAGAATCCATCTTTCCGCATCGCGGCGGGAACATAATCCTGCATGCGCTATTATCTTGGCAATTCGCTCACCTTTTTGTATTCTATCATCCATGGATAATACTGATACACCAATGCGCGATGCAATCAAAGAGGCAATTCACGCTGGAAAAAATGACGAAGTGCCCGTTGGGGCGGTTTTAGTGTGCGATGGTACGATTGTTGCGCGGTCGGGAAATATCACGATTTTAAACAGTGACCCAACGGCGCATGCGGAAATTAATGTCATTCGCGCACGGTGTGGGGATTTAGGTGTTCAGCGTTTGCCTGATCATGATTTGTACGTGACGTTAGAGCCGTGCCCGATGTGCGCGAGCGCGATATCGAATGCACGCATTCGGCGTGTGTATTTCGGGGCGTATGACCCAAAAAGCGGAGGTGTAGAGCATGGGCCGCAAATATATACCCATGATTCGTGCCATCACAAACCTGATGTTGTGGGCGGTGTGATGGAACAAGAATGCGCGAGTCTCTTAACGGATTTTTTTAAAACACGGCGTTAGCTCGCATTTTTTGGCCAGAGCCAAGCCGCGCCGCGGACACCTGATGAATCGCCGTGCCTTGGTGGTTTAAGTTCGGTCAAAATTGTGTCGGAATAAATATATTCACCCCATAATTCAGGGACGCGTTTGTAAAGATGGTCAACGTTGCTCATCCCGCCGCCAAGAACGATGGTGTCGGGGTCAAGAATGTTGATCACATACGCAAGGGATCGCGCAAGGCGGTCGCAATATCTCTCTAAGGCGTGGGCGGCTTTTTCTTCGCCGCGATTGGCGTTTTCAATGATATCGTGGGTGGATAGCTCTTCGCCTGTGACGCGTTCGTAATCTAATTTAAGGCCTGTCCCTGAAATCAGGTCGTCAAGTTGCCCTCTTCGTCCACAAAAACTTGTCTCCCCGGGGTATTCCGCCCATCGAGGGTCATCCGTTATATATTTGGGGCGAAAGTCTTTTTCGGTGTAGAGGTCACGCGTGAACGGGTGTTCAAGTTGGCCTGTTGGATCGTAAACTCGTTGATAGGGAAGGGGGTTGTGTCCCCATTCGCCGGCGATTCCATTGGCTCCKMKCACGAYTKKGCNNCRYYNACMANNAWMGWYSACMRYMACAWCNCYGTNGCCGATGATAACACCGAAGACAACGTCTTTTCCTGCGGCGGAGCCGTCTGTGGCCTCTGACACGGCAAAGCAGTTCGCGTCATTTTCCATGCGCACTTCGCGTCCCAGCGCCTTTTCAAGGTCGGCTTTAAACGGGCGGTCATTGATCCATGGTGTGTTGGGGCATCCTGTTAGGCCTGTGTGTGGGTAAATGGGGCCAGGGATGGCAATTCCAACGGTCCCTGCCTTTCCTGTTGCATTTTCGGTGGAGAGAATAAGGTCAACGAATGTTTTGATCGTTTCGTCGTAATCCCCCTTTTTTGTGGGGGTGCGTTGGCGGTATAATTCTTTTCCGTTTCGGGCGTTTAAGCCGATGACTTCTGTTTTTGTTCCGCCAAAATCAATACCGATACGCATGTATATTCCAATCGTCTTTGTGAATTATTTTATTTTTCTTTTCATTTTCTATTGCTTTTATAGGTGAAAATCCAGTAAAAAGTATCCATCACCTCCATTAATAAACATAAGATGAATACTCTATGTCAAATAATAAAGCCATTTTTAATAAAGCTCAAGAAAATTCTGTTTTTCAACCCGTGTTTCATGCAGGAAATGTTGGCTTTGTTTTTGATGTTGATGAATGCTTGGTTGAGGTGAACCAGCACGCGTTAACATCAGGTCAATCAGATATTTTAAAACGCCTATATAAGGCAACGCAGGGTTCTGTTTGTTTTTTAAGTAATAATACAGGGAAGACGGTGTCGACTTTGGCTCAAGGTATTCCATCAATAACGGAATTTGGATTGGTCGAACGGTGGGGCGGCGGTAAGGTGGATATTAATCTTCCTGATGGCGTTGCGCCCCTTCCTTTAAATGATATTGAAGATTTCATTCGCGGGTCGGGTGGTGATATGGTTCGCTTCATGGCGAAAGAGGCGACCGTATGTTTCAATTATTATAATGAAGATGAAAAAATCCATGCGCGATGGATGCTTGGCCTTGTCATGTCTTCATTCTTTTTGGGTGTGGACTATAAAGTTGAAACGTTGCTCGACAGTGTTGAGATCGTTCCTCGCGGTGTCAAAAAAGTGGATGCCATTCCACGCATCGCACAAAAAGATACATTTAACGGTAAAAAAATTGTGATGWTTGGTGATAGCTGCACAGATCAAGAATGCATGGAAAAAACAGGTTACGGCGTGGCAGTTGGCGATTATATAAAGGATGGTGATTACCTTCTTGGTCGCGTGCCGCACTTTTCAAAAACATGGAATGCTTTATCGAATATTGTTGCGTGCCTCGAGGCCGGTCAATCATTCAGAATGGAAAATATGCTTCGCCCTAATGTGACGAATTCTCAATTGATTCTAAAACATCGCGTGCCAGGGGCACGGTAACCGCGCGTTTTTCCGAAAGGGATGCTTCATCAATTTTTGTAACCAAATGACGGATAAAGCCATAACTTCGCTCAATACGCGGCAGGATATAGGCAATCACTTCTGGTGTGACTGTTAACTGCCGATCGTGGCACAGCTTTAAAAACACACCCTGCAAGGCAATGTCATCAGGTTCTTGAACTTCGGCCGATGGCGCCGCGCGAAGCCGCGAGGCAAGATCAGGAAGCGTGATGTCATATTGCGCGACAGGCTTGCTTAGTGTGAGCAAAATAGATGTATTGTTTTCTTTTGAAATATTGAATTGGTGGAACAGCTCTTTTTCCGCCTCTTTATCTCCAAAAATATCTTGGGCGTTATCAATGGCGATATGAGTGTTGCCGGCTTTGGCCTGCCAAAGAGAGAGAAGATGCGTTTTTCCACATCCTGTTTGCCCATGTAAAATAAGCGCAGGGTAGTTCCATTCGGGCCAACGATCGACCCAGGCCAATGCCTCTAAATTACAAGGGGCGGGCATAAAGTCTTCTCGCGAATAAGATGTATTCACGGGGAACGCGATCGGAATCTGGGATGGTTTTGAGGCCATAAAGGGTTATGCCTTCCCTTTATAATAGCTGCTTTTTTTATAATCCGTCAGGGCATGTCGAATAAGGACGGCAATCACGGCGGCGACAGGCACAGCAATCATCATGCCCATAAGCCCAAGAAGAGCGCCGCCAGCCATTAAGACAAAAATAATCCAAAGCGGGTGAAGGCCAACGGATTCGCCAACCAATTTTGGTGTTAGGTAATTGCCTTCGATCAATTGCCCTGCGACAAAAATACCAAAGGCGATTGCAGGGTATTCCCACCCGCCAAATTGATAAAAGGCCATCCCGACGCTGGCGACCAAACCAAAAAGAGATCCGATATAAGGAATGATGGACAAAAACCCAGCGGCAACGCCGATGAAAAACCCATATTGCAACCCAAGAAGGGACAATCCGATGGCATAAAACCCACCAAGAAGAAGACAAACCGTCAATTGGCCGCGGATAAAACCAGAAAGGCTTGTGTCGATATCCCCTAAAATAGATTGAATGCGTTTTTTGTTTTTCTTTGGCATTAAATCTTGAATTTTTTTCGTGAGGCGCGGCCAATCAATCATCATGTAAAAGGCAACAATCGGCATGAGGACCATGAATGAAATAACGCTTAAGATCGCCATGCCGCCTTTAAGGACGCTGCCAAGGATGTTTTTTCCAATATTCAGGGCTTGACCAGATTTTTCAGTTAAAATCGCAGTGTCCATTGATTTTAAATCGGAAAAAGACTGTGGGACATCCACATCAAATGATTCTAATTTTTCCGTGAGCCACGCATGGGATGTTTCGAATGCGGATGGCATTAATTGTGCCAATTCGATCATTTCACGGGCAAGAACGGGAATAACAAACAAAAGCCCGACAATGACGGTGATGAAAAAAATAAACAGGATCACAAGGGCGGAGAGCCAGCGCGGAAATTTATAGCCTGATAATTTTTCAACGACAGGGTTTAAAAGATAGGCCACGGCGAAACCAACGATAAACGGGGCAAGAACGCCGTTAAATAGCCACAGAAAGGCACAGGCGATGATCGCTATGAAAATCCAGAACTGAAAAGATTTTTGGCTTGTAAAGGACATGGTGTTTTCTTTCTTTTTATGTTCGATTAACCGTTTTTGCGGACGATAATATAAGGGCTGGCGCCGCTCATTTGTGTTGGGTTTGCGTAAAGGCTTAATCCACGTCGCGACAGGTCACGGCGAAGGGCCTCGGGGGTCCCGGCATAACGAAAGGCAATGACGGCGCGGCCAGGGCTTAATGATTTAACTTGAACATTATTCACGCCAGACACCAGCGAGAGAGATTGTTTGATG
>NVSI01000036.1 GCA_002401195.1 Alphaproteobacteria bacterium | reverse complement strand
CAACATTGGCTTCTTTATCTTCTGTATCAAAACTAAACAAAATATGGTCACCTGTGTCTAAGCCAGCTTTGATATTATGAAGAAAACCTACGAGTTTTTTAAAAGGGTCATCACCTGCGTGACCGTCGAAATTACCTAAAGTGCAACCCCAAAATAACATCAATGATTTTCCATCCCAATTTTTCTCTAAAGGTTGACTAAAGAAATCCATAGATTGACCATGACCATTAACAGAGGCTTGCGATCGAATAAAGGAAGATGCATTATTAGCGACATCTTCTGTTCCATCAACGGCAATATATGTCTTGGCGTTTTTTGCATTTTCAACAATAGGTAATGTTTTATTTGATAGCGATGTTTTGCACCCTGGTCCTAATTCAACAACACATTCTACGCTAGCCAGAGTTGTCGCCAATTGTCCGGATTTTAAAGCCATATCAATTGTAGCAATATCACCTTTTGGCGGATAATAGTGTCCCGGCTGTGCAATGAGTTTCGTCCATGCTTCTAAACCCGATGCAGGGTCATTTTTAAAACGAGGTGAATTATATTCCCATTTTTCCATGTGCCCCTGACGTTTTTTATCCAAAAGATCAAAGACATCTTGAACAAATGGATTTGGCTGTTTTTGTGGCGTGTATATATGCGGCTGTGTGTTTTCATAGCTATATTGTAATACCATGCTTATTCTCCTGTCTCAGAAGTTAGTGCCATAGACCATACGGCTTCAAACATTTTACGAAGGCTTTGCGTTACTGTCGCGCTTTCAACAACGGTTACAACGACATCGTTCTCAAGAAATTCGATAAAGGCAACTTTGTCGCCATATAAATAAAGAGAAACATCGGAGAATTGAGCATTGGGAGCCCATTTGTATATGGCATATGTTGAAGAGGTCATATTTTCATCGCCCTCTTTTAAAAGAACACGGACGTTATAACCAGATAATTTTGTCATACGGCGACCATGGACAGGTTCATAATCTCCTAACCATATATCATATTCATCTTCAATAACGTTTGTTACACATAGATCAGGATTCTCATGCTCTGATGCAACCTCATATATATCATCGAAGAATTCCCAGAATTCTTTTTGACCGCGATAGTTTTTTATAACGCTTTGCTTGGGGCGAACGCCTCCATCATTTGTAAATTCTACACCTGCTTTATTAATAGCATTGATAATTTTGCGCTGGGTAGCCGTATTAGGGTTGGAATCACCTTTTTCAACATTCATAATTGTAACACGAGCAACATTCGCTTTTTTAGCCAACTCATCAATTGTCCAATCCAAAAGTCCCCGTGCTGCTGTTAATTGTCTGCCGCGCATATCTATACAATACCTTTAATTAGTTTACTTTTTATAAACATTTTTTTACTAAAAATAACATTTATGTACTTTTTATACGTTTTTATATATTAAATGTCAATCCTTAACTTCCTGTTAACTGATTATGTATTATAAATATACTCATACCGCGATGAATGGCATCGTAATTAAAACAACGTCAGTGAGGAAAATAAGATGACTATAGTAAAAAAGACAACAAGAAAGGCGCGATTTAACAAGGTTGTATCTCGCGCTATGAAGATGAAAAGCAATACAAATATGAAGGGCGACACAAGCTTTGCAGAAATACAGGCAAAGAAGTCCGATACTCTTAATATTTTATTTCACGAACTAGAATCTGTGTGCGGTGAACGCCAAGCACAAGACATTATTAATGTCGTCCGGTTGGCTGAACGTGGTGAGACAGTGATTGATTGCCTGCCTGTGATGGCCGTGGGTGAAACATTAGCGTTTGTCCGTGGCGAAGTTCGCAAAGCCATTCAACAAGTTCGCTCGTACCAAACCATAGAGTCAGTGATTGATTTTGATGCAACGCGCGCTCGTCAACGTTTGGATCGAATGGTGGCGATTTATTGGATGGTGATGCCTGCCTATTACACATTATATGACCGCTTCATGACGGCCATGAAAACATCGAAATTTTAATGGATAGCATGGAGATAGAACAATGATACAGACACAAGAAAACAATTTTAAACGGTCCTTAGGTTTACGAATTATGGTCCAGCGCCAAAAAATAAAAATGTCGCAAAAAGAATTAGGCGCACGCATTGGTGTTTCAGGACAGCAATTACAAAAATACGAAAAMGGYNCTRAWSKSSNAKGTYSRMTMAKAMNAYTGNARCTTKYRWRYTNANNTTTNRAARRWKCCMRTKRRKTATTTYTWTGRWGATKWTKMAGATGACCCCTCCAGCGCCGCTTCTCATATGCTAAGAATGGCCGAAGAGTTGGGCCCCCTTCCAGAAGAGGGTATTGATATGATCGTTGATATGGCACGTTACATCACCCGAATGACACTGCTTTGTGCGGAGGTCGACCGTAAGAAACAAAACGCGTAATTCTTCCGTATAAATTCCTCCAATAGTCCGCACCTCAAATACGTGGACTATTTTTTTGTGAGTAACACTGAATATAACGCCGATAAAAGTTAGCGTTTGTCTGAGACCACTTTTTTATATACCGTCAAGAATCAAATGATTAGAGGAGACACGACATGCTGACAGGAAGTATAATTTCTTTCAAAGAAGACAGAGGCTATGGCTTTATTCGCCCTAAAGATAGCGACGATAACGTTTACTTGCACATTTCTGCCTTACAAGCCTCGGGTCTTGATAAAGTAGAGGTTGGGCAACGTGTGACGTTTGATCTTGTATCCAAAGACGACAAAAAATCAGCGGCCAATATAAAACTGTTAGATTAGATCGACGAGCGCACCCAACAAAACGCTAGATTTTCTTGGCGCCACTGAAAAACACGAATTAATGGACTGAATGGCAGGGGCAGAAGGATTCGAACCCTCGGCCTACGGTTTTGGAGACCGCCGCTCTACCAGCTGAGCTATACCCCTATAAAGATAATGACGTTCTAGCCTATTATACGTCGAAAATCTAGTAAAATTCGTAATGATTATTCCGAACAATCCATTTTGGCGGAACGCCGTATCGCTCGAAATAATCATAGCCTTCGCGAATATTTGACCAGAACTCAAAATGCGGGCTTTGCACCGCGGCCAACATCCGTTCGCTTGTCATGTGAAACGGGAAAATATGAATGGGGACAGGGCCGTGTCCCAGACCAATTGCTCGTTCAACCAGTGTATAAATTTCTTCGATCTGAGGGTCTGTCATCGCGTAACATCCCTCGCTTACGCAATCGCCATGGATCATGATTAAGGATCCCGTGCGTGCATTGGCACGATCATAAGCGTTGGGAAAACCGATATTAAATGACACATGATATTTGCTGTTTGAGTTCAGGCGTTGACGCGTTGTTTCATAAAAACCCTCGGGTGATTGACGGTCCCCTTCGCGGCGTTTAACGCCAAGCGTTCCCGACCAATTACAAATTGGATATGTTTTAACCAAAGTATGACGAGCGCCATCATCCGCCTTCATCCATAATTCAAGGATATTTTCTTCTTTAAAAATTCGAATAAAAACAGGGTCACCAACATAAACCTGATGCGTTTTCAAGTCGCGCTGCAAACGATTTAATGTCGATTGCCAATCAAACGGCAACTGCGGAAGCTGTAGAGTATTACACGCCGATAAAAATAAAATAATGGCGAATAACGCGTATCTCATTCTTCGGCAATTCTTTCAAGAGTGGCTGCGAAAAATCCATCCGTCCCATGATTTTTTGGGGATAATCGCAAATAATCACCCGACACAGGGCAAGGCGTTTCCAACCCTGCATCATTCCATGCTTGTTCAACAGGCACGCGTTTGAAATCTGGATTGTTCTTCAAAAATGTATCAACTTGATCTTCGTTTTCCTCGCGGAACAATGAACATGTCGCGTATACAAGGCGACCGCCATGTTTGACTGCGCCCTTTACTYTTTCCAGGATTTCTTGCTGAACCTCTTGGATCGCAGCATGCGTTGRACCATACATATTCCAGCGGAGATCAGGATTACGACGCCATGTCCCCGATGAAGAACACGGTGCGTCCACCAAAACAATGTCGAAATTTTTCTTTTGACGACGGAACCATTTTTTATGTTTGTCATCATCCAGCGGTCGCAATTCAACATTGTGAACATCCGCGCGCGTTAGGCGTGGTTTTGACTTTGCCAAACGTTTGCCATGAAGATCCATTCCAACAATGCGACCTTTTCCATTCATCGCTGCCGCCAAAGCCAATGTTTTACCACCGCCGCCTGCGCAATAATCCATCACTTGCATTCCAGGTTTTGCGCCGCAAATTAAAGCGAGTAATTGAGAGCCCTCATCCTGAATTTCAATCAAACCTTTTGTAAATGCCTTTGTCTTTGATAAGAACGCCTTTGTTTTTAAACGCAAGCCAACCGGGCTGTAGGGACAAAAATCAGATTCGACATCTTGGCCGGATAATGATGATTTTATTTGTTCGCGATCCGTTTTGATTGTGTTCACACGTACATCCAAAGTCGCAGGCGGAATCATCGCCTGCATCTCATCCGCAAAACCATCGCCGTATAAATTTTGAAGACGTTCAAACGCAAATTCAGGGCATTCATGACGCGTGGCATCATCCATATCTTCGTGATCAATTTTTGAATTTTGAACAGGTTTCAATGCCTTCACCTCGGCCGGTGATAAATCATCGGGGTGATATTTTCGGCCATTAAATAATGTTGTTAAATCATCAAATTTTATGCCTTCGATCAACATCACGCATAAAGCGGCGCGCGTGCGCGCATCATCCGGTAATTTCAAATGAGCGCACCACCATCCCAAACGCGCATAAGCGCGCATCATTGTGTAAACCCGTTCGGCAACATTCGCGCGGTCTTTTGACCCAATAAAACGACGTGTTCGGAAATAATCGCCACAAATTTTGTCCATCGGCACGTGCGCCGCTTGGATTTTATCCCATAATTCGATGGAGGCCTGAATGCGTGCTGCGGGTGTCATAATATTATTTTCTTTCTGATGATGTGAGGCCGCGCATGTCGTCCTCGGCATTTTGCCAACTTGTAATGTAATTTGGTTTTTCTGGTTTGTCCGCGTCGGCGGTTTCTAAAATCAATTGAATGTCGGATGATGGCACCGTTTGTTTTTCTTTACGGTCATAAAAGCTACCTTTAATAAATCCAATCGCGGCGACGACGTCCTTGTTTCGTTCGTTTTTTACAACAAATCGTTGTTCAATATAAAACCATTTATCGTCCCACCACACAATATTAGTATCAAGCCTGAATTTTTGGAATGGTTTCAACGGCATGCGATAGCGCATGTTAATTGAGGCCAAAACAGGCATCCATTTATTTTTAAAGACGTATTTAGTCAGGCCAAGGCGCGTCATTAAATCCAAACGGCCAAGATCCATAATCGACAGGTAACGCCCGTTATTCATATGAATATTAAGGTCCAGATCAAACGGCCAAACGCGAAAATCCAATTCCGACGCCCCAAATGTATCAAGATGGCGACGATCGATTATGTTGCTAAGGCAAATTGCCACAAGACGGAAAATTAAATTCATGGTATTTATATAGACATCATGACAATTAAACGCAATCGCCATACTAAAATTCTTGCCACTTTAGGCCCGTCATCCGACACAAAAGAGACTCTTTTGAATTTGGTCAAAGCCGGTATGGATAATGTCCGTATGAATTTCTCACACGGAACCCACGCCGATCATAAACGCAGATTTGATATGATCCGCGAGATCGAGGCAGAAACAGGCCGCCCGATCGGCATTATCGCCGACATGCAGGGGCCAAAATTGCGCGTGGGGCATTTTAAAAACAAATCTATATCCCTGACTGAAGGGCAAAATTTTACATTTGATTTGAATGACGCGCCAGGTGATGAAACACGCGTACAGCTCCCCCATCCTGAGATCATAAATGCCGTCAATATTGGAGATCGCCTTTTAATGGATGACGGTAAAGTCCGCGCCATTATTAATGATAAGGGCAGTGATTTTTTATCCGTCACGATTGAGGCCGGAACAAAATTATCAAACAACAAAGGGGTCAATGTTCCCAATGTTGAACTCCCTATCCCTGCACTCACGGAAAAGGATAAAATTGATTTAGAAGCCGCCCTCGATCTTGGTGCCGACTGGATCGCGCAAAGCTTTGTTCAACGCCCCGAAGATGTGAAAGAAGCCCAAAACCTGATTAACGGTCGCGCAAAACTTATTGTTAAATTGGAAAAACCATCCGCCCTTGAATATTTGGATGAAATTTTGGAATTAACAGACGCCGTCATGGTTGCACGCGGTGATTTGGGCGTTGAAATTCCGCCTGAAAATGTACCTGCCGCGCAAAAGCGCATTATTCGTGCCTGCCGCGCTCTTGGGAAACCTGTGATCGTTGCCACCCAAATGTTGGAAAGCATGATCGAGGCACCACAACCCACACGCGCCGAGGCCTCAGACGTCGCAACCGCCATTTATGATGGCGCCGATTGCGTGATGCTTTCTGCCGAAACAGCCGCGGGCAATTATCCGATTGAGGCTGTATCCATGATGGATCGCATTGCCACATCTGTTGAACAAGACGATCTTTATCGTAAAATTATGGATGCCGACCATCCAAAAACATTGGGCAATAACGCTAGTGATTCCATCACCGCCGCCGCGTATCAGGTCGCAATGGATGTGAATGCCGCCGCGATTGTGAATTACACCACATCCGGATCAACGGCCTTGCGCACCGCGCGTCATCGCCCAACCGTTCCTGTTTTATGCCTGACGGAAAGCGAACAAACAGCGCGTCATCTCTGCCTCTCCTATGGTGTGCGCCCCGTCGTCACGATTGACGTTGATAATTTTGATGACATGGTCTCCCGCGCCAGCCGTATTATCCGCACGAAAAATTTGGCGGACAAGAATGATGCGATCGTTATTACCGCAGGCGTTCCCTTTGGAACGCCCGGGTCAACAAACATCCTTAGAATCGCATCCGTCGAGTAAAAAAGAAAGCCACCGCCCATGCAGTGCGATATTCAATGGCAAACAAATATGACCAAAAAGATCTGGTGCGATCTTTTAAACCAGTGCCCTCATACCACTCTTTTACAATCCTATGCCTATGCCCAAACAATGCGCGAAGTGCATTTTCAAACCGCGCGCCACGGCATCATTTTTATCGATGGAAAAAAGGCAGGCATTGTTCAAATACAAGAAGTGAGCCTCTTTAAAAAAGCCATTCACGCGATGTCTTTGGATCGAGGGCCGTTATGGTTTGACAAATTTGGAACAAAAAACCACCAAGAATCATTTGTTGCGGCCTTAAACGATCAATTTCCACGTCGAATTGGTCGAAAAAGACGATTTTTACCTGAATTTATTGATGAAAACGTCGAAATTTGCACAAAAAACTGGAAAAAAGACACTAAAACGAAAAATTATAGAAGTTTTATAGTCAATTTAGATAAAAATATAGAAGAAATACGCGAAAACATACATAAAAGATGGGAAAGATCGCTTAAAAAGGCCGAAAAACATGAAATTCCTATCGAAATTGATGGAAATTTAGAAACATTGCCCGMTTTTTTAGACGGATACATGAAAGATCGCATGCAAAAACGATATGCCGGGGCATCCGCAAAATTTTTAGCCTCTCTTTCAAAATACAGCGCGATGAACAATGAATGTTTCATTTTAAATGCCCTCCACGGCGATGAAGTTATYGCATCCATTCTCATTTTAATGCATGGGCGCGGCGCAACCTATCAAGCCGGATGGAACAGCGCGACAGGGCGCGATAAAAATGCGCATCACCTCTTATTTTGGCGTGCGATTGAAATTTTAAAAACACGAAACATCACTCATTTTGACCTTGGCGGACATAACGACAATACCGAAGGGTTGCGCGTTTTTAAAGAAGGCCTCGGTGGACATGAAATCGCCCTAATCGGAAGTTATAGTTAAACCCATGAAACATTTATTTGCACTCTTTATCCTTTTGTTTTTTACGGTTCCTGCCCACGCGGCCGAACCATTAAAGGTCACATATGGCCTGTATGCCAGCGGATTTAACGTCGTTGAAGTCGAGGGAACATACACGATCAAAGATGATAAATACGATCTCTCCATGGATTTAAAAACGGCTGGATTGCTTGGAAAAATGGCACCGTGGTCTGGACTTCTAAAAACGAGCGGCGTTTATAAAAAAGCCGTATCAACACCGATTAAACACAGTTTCGCCAGCACATGGCGCAATGAAACTGAAACAAAAGAATTCGCGTTTGATGCTGATGGCACCCTCACTGCGGCGACCAAAGAATCCAACGGTAAACTCGAAAATAAGATGCCTAACAAAGATGTGTATGAAAATGGCGCGATCGACACATTAACCGCGATGTTTCGCGCCATGAACCAGAAATCATGCGCCGGAAAATATGATGTCATGGATGGAAAACGCCGATTTGATATGACTTTTAAATCAAAAGGCACCGCAACCATGGAAAAAANGTCGATACTCCATATTCGACGGACAAGCCGAAAAGTGTGAAGTCGAAATTATCCCCACCGCTGGAAAATGGCGAGACAAAAAACGCGGATGGATGTCTATCCAAGATCAGGCCAAAAATAATGGTCAATTACCGACCTTATGGTTTGCAAAATTACGCGATGATTTCCCCCCTGTCCCCGTTCGTTTTTTAATTAAAACCAATTACGGTGCCATGGTTATGCACGTCCAGTCCGTCCAATAAATGAAACGCGATGAAACATCGTGTGAGCGCACAACCGCTTTGCAAGGTGATCCGAACAGTTTAAGATTTGAACCATGAAAAATGATACTGCCGCCATTATACTTGCCGCTGGAAAAGGCACGCGCATGAAGTCAACCATGCCAAAGGTTTTGCATTGCATTGCGAATGAACCGATGATTACGCATGTTTTACGCGCATGTGACGAGATTTCATCAGACAATATAATCGTCGTTATAGGCGAAGGCATGGACACATTAAAAAACACCGTCGCCCCCGCAAGAACAATTGTTCAAACATCACAAAACGGCACGGGAGATGCCGCAAAATCGGCACGTGATGCCTTGGGCGATTTTGATGGTTCTGTCTTTATCTTGCTCGGGGATGTCCCCTTAATCAAAACCGAAACATTACAAGCGTTAAAAGACGCCTCCCTTCAAACGGGATTGGCCGTATTGGGATTTGAAACGAACGCGCCCCATGGCTATGGACGATTGGTTGTCGAGGATGACAAATCCGTATCCGCCATTGTCGAAGAAAAGGATTGCACCGATGAACAACGCGCGATCAATATTTGTAATTCTGGCGCTTTTTGCGTGGATGGAAAAAAATTATTCACTTGGTTAGATCGCATTGAAAACAACAACGCCCAAGGCGAATATTATTTAACAGACATTGTTTCAATTGCACGTCAAGACGGCGTTCAATGTTCGGCCGTCATCACCAATGAAACCGAAGTCATGGGGATTAACGCGCGCCACCAATTGGCGCAAGCCGAAGGCATTTTGCAAACACAATTACGCGCCCAAGCCATGAGTAACGGCGTCACAATGATCGATCCAAATACTGTCTATCTCTCCGTTGACACGAATTTAGGGAACGATGTCATCATTGAACCTCATGTCTATTTCGGCACTCATGTATCTGTAGAATCTGGAACACGTATTCGTGCGTTCTCTCATCTTGAAAAATGTTCCGTTGGTCAACATTCTGAAATCGGACCTTTTGCACGTATTCGCCCACAATCAAAAATTGGCAATCATGTGTCCGTCGGTAATTTCATTGAGGTCAACCGAAGCGAACTCAAAGACGGTGCAAAATCAAAACATATTTCCTATCTTGGGGATGCTGTGATCGGGTCCAAAACCAACATTGGCGCCGGAACAATCATCGCCAATTACGATGGATTTACCAAACATACAAGCCATATAGGAGAGGGCGTATTTGTAGGGTCGAACAGCACCATTATATCCCCTATCACTATTGATGATGGCGCCATCATTGCCGCAGGAAGCATCATCACAGAAAATGTCGACAAGGATGCCTTGGCCATTGCACGCGCGGCACAAAGTAATTTGGATGGATGGGCGATTGAGTATCGCGAAAAAAAACAAAACGAGAAAAACGTATGAAATTATTCGCCCTCACATTCATCATTTTATTCGGAATGAGCGTCGATGCATATGCGTGTCGATGCATGAACCCAAATACGCAATCAGCAACAGAAACCTATAACAACACGATGGTTGTTCTTGATGCGCAAGTGCAACTTGTTTCAAAAGGATGGCAGGGTTCTGGCCCTTTGGCGACTTTAAAAATAAAAAACATCCATAAAGGTGACWTGGAAAAAGACGATGACATCGTCATTCAATATAATCCCAACAGCTCCGCCTGTGGTATGACTCTCAAAGAAGGCGAAACATACACACTTGGCCTATATGACATACGTTCATTCGGGACAAGTAAACCAAGAGTTGGAAATTATAGAACTGTGAATATTTGTGAACAAATGAATATTCGCCATTATTTAAAAGAAACGAAAGAGAAGTAAAAGCCATGTGTGGAATTGTTGGAATTATCGGAAAAAAAGACGTCGCGCCCATTTTAATTGATGGATTAAAACGCCTTGAATATCGCGGGTACGATTCCGCGGGCGTTGCGACATTATCAAATGGAATTATTGATCGCCGTCGTTCAAAAGGAAAAGTCGTCGACCTTGAAACCTTGAATGTCAAAAATCCGCTTGGCGGATCCATCGGAATTGGACACACACGCTGGGCGACACACGGCCTGCCGAACACTGAAAACGCACACCCACACACAACGGAAAAAGTCGCCGTCGTCCATAATGGAATTATCGAGAATTACAAAGAATTAAAGGCCGAATTACAAGGCCACGGCATGACATTTGAAACGGAGACAGACACCGAAGTCGTCGCGCATTTGGTCACGCATTACATCAACCAAGGGGACACGCCTCAAGACGCCGCCAACAAAACGTTCGACCGTTTGGAGGGCGCATACTCATTGGCGCTTATATTCTCAGGCGAAGATAACCTCATGATTGGCGCACGTCAGGGAACGCCATTGGCCGTTGGATACGGAGATGGCGAAATGTTCTTGGCGTCCGACTCCTATGCTTTGGCACCTCTCACTGAAAAAATTTGTTTTTTAGAAGATGGAGACCGCGTGATTTTGGACAGCACATCTGCTCATATTTATACAGTCACGAATGATAATGTTGATCGCCCTATTCGCGTCACGGCACAAAGCGGCGCYGTCATGGGCAAAGGCGAATACCCACATTTCATGCTCAAAGAAATTTATGAGCAGCCATCCGTCATTGGTGACACCATCAATGCCTATATCAGCCCAACAAACGGCAAGGTTTCTTTACCTGCCGAAATATTGGCGCTTGCCGATACGCCGCGCATTACGATCATCGCCTGTGGGACCGCATATTATGCCGGTCTTGTTGCAAAATATTGGTTGGAACAAGTGGCGCGCATCCCTGTTGAAATTGATGTTGCCTCGGAATTTAGATATCGCGAAGCGCCCATGCCCGAAGGCGGCCTCGCCCTCTTTATCTCACAAAGTGGAGAGACACTCGACACGCTAGAGGCCTTACGATATTCAAAATCTCAAGGTCAAACAATCCTATCAATTTTGAATACAATCGAAAGTACAATTGAACGCGAATCTGATCATGTTTTACACACATTGGCGGGGCCCGAAATCGGTGTGGCCTCAACCAAGGCCTTTACAACGCAACTCTCGACCCTTGCGTGCCTGGCCATTGCATGGGGCGTTCAACGCGGTGTGATTGACGCGGATAAAGAGCGTGAATTATCGGACGCATTGCGCCAGATTCCTGCTCTTGCCTCGAAAATTTTGAACCATGACGACTCCATAAAATCCATTGCCAAAGACATTGCCAAGGCACGAGACGTTTTATATATCGGCCGCGGAAGCCTGTATCCATTGGCCATGGAAGGCGCATTAAAATTAAAAGAAATCTCATATATTCATGC